>JADGAQ010000105.1 GCA_015231925.1 Magnetococcales bacterium | reverse complement strand
CCGTCTTGCGCCTTGCCAGGAACCAAAATCTGGCAAATGTCAACACGCCCTAGGAGTCGAGCAGAAATAACTCGCACATCTTGCGCCGGATTTCGGTTCATCAGCAAGGCGTGAAAAGGGGCGCATATGTCGAAATGTAACCCTTTTCACAACTCTGCATATGAGTCTGAAGACAAGCAAGATGTGCAGGTTGTTTTTGCTTGACTCCTTAGGGCGTATCGACATTCACCATCTTTTGGCCCCCGGCGGCGCAATCCGGTTCGGAATGCTCATGTAGGCGAGCTACATTCCGCTTCCTCACCGTCTTGCGCTTTGCCGGGAACCAAAATCCGGCAAATGTCAACACGCCCCGGTTCACCGTACCATGGAGAGCATGGCCAGGTTCATTTCGTCCAGCCGTTTGACCAGAATGGTGATCAATTGATCCTTGATGCGCACCTGCAACGGCAGACTCATCCGCTCCAGGGAATGACCATCCAGGCGGAAGGCGATGGTTTTGGTCAGCGCCCTGACGTTGGTCATGCGGGGGCGGTGGGTCAGAAAGGAGATCTCCCCCAGCACCGCACCGGCCCGCAATCGGGCCAGGGGATGGTCGGGGTGGCTGTTGCGGGTGACCAGCACCTCTCCGCGCACCAGAATGTAGAGTGAGGAATCTTCCACATCCCCTTCGCGAATCAGGTATCCCCCGGGTTCGAAGTGGACAAAGAAGCTGTCGGCCTCGATGAAATACTTTTTCTCAGCCAGGGTGAAGGAGTCGAAGAAGGGCACCGAATCCATCAGCTCAAGCATGAGCATGGGGTCATCCTTTCCGCGTCACAGATGAGGTTGCAGTTTGGAGAGGGCCTCCGCCAGGGTGCGATTCATCTCCTTTTGACGCAGCAGAGTCTGATTGGTCTGTTCCAGCCGATCCACCAGCACCCGGATCAACTGGTCCTTGACCTTGATCTGCATACGAAAATCCAAAGCAGCCATGGAATCGCCGTCCAGGCGGAACAGGGTGGCTTCTTCCGCGGTGACCACGTTGGTTCCCCGTGGTTTGCCGGTCAAAAAGGAGAGTTCGCCGATGATGGCACCGGGTTCCAGGGTCGCCAGGGGTCGGTCGGGATCGGCATTTTTCATCACCGCCACCCGTCCCTTGAGCAGGATGTACATGGCGTCATCGGCCGCGCCTTCGCGTATGAAGGTCGTCTTGGGCGGATAGGTGACGAAGTAGGATTCCCCCTCCACCAGCAGATCCCGTTCCTGGGAGGTGAAGGGCTGGAAAAAAGCCATCTTGTCGATCAATTTCAATAATAACATGCGCCGCATTCCCCCGCTTACCGGATTATTCGGGGCAACCTGCCGGTTCAGACGATCCAGCCCCCCCCCAGAATGCGGTCTTCCCGATAGAAAACGCAAGCCTGTCCCGGGGTTATAGCCCGTTGCGGCTCCCGGAAAGATACGGTGGCCGTCCGGTCGGGCCCCAGGGCGAGCCGGGCGGGTTCGGCTTCGCCGCCGTAGCGGATGCGGGCGGAGATCTCCAGGGGCGTCACGGGTACCTCTTCCAACAGCCAGTTGACCCTTTCCAGTTCAAGCTCCTGCCGGTAGAGCGCCTCTTCGGGGCCCACCACCAGCCGGTTGTTCACGGCGTCGATGGCCGAGACGTAAAGCGGACGGGAGCTGGCGATGCCCAGCCCCTTGCGTTGGCCGATGGTGTAAAGGGCGATACCGGCATGACGCCCCACGAGGCGTCCCTCCGCATCGACGATATCCCCCGGCGTGAGTTGGCCGGGCGCTTCCTTGGCGAAAAAGGCGGGGTAATTGCCGTCGGGCACGAAACAGCAATCCTGGCTTTCGCTCTTTTCGGCCACCGGCAGAGCCAGCCGGGCGGCCACGGCGCGGGTCTCCGCCTTGGTCATGCCGCCCAGGGGAAATTTCAGAAAGGGCAGTTGCCCCCGTGGAATGGAAAAGAGGAAGTAGCTCTGATCCTTGCGGCGATCCCGCGCCCGAAGGAGTTGCAGGCCCCCGGCGGACTCCTCCAGGCGAACGTAATGCCCCGTCGCCAGAAAATCGGCGCCCAGGTCTCCGGCCCGGTTGAGGAGGATATCGAACTTGAGGGTTTCGTTGCATCGCACGCAGGGATTGGGGGTGCGCCCCCGGGCGTAGTCGTCGATGAAGGGTTGGACCACGCTACGGCGAAACAGGCCGGAAAAATCGATGACGTAAAAGGGGATATCCAGCACCTGAGCCACCCGACGGGCATCGTAGGCGTCCTCGGGGGTGCAGCAGGAGCGGGATGTCCCACAGGCCGGCGGTTGATCCCAAAGGTGCATGGTCAGCCCGAAGACCTGAAAGCCCTGCTGCTGCAAAACCGCCGCGGCCACGGAGGAGTCCACCCCGCCCGACATGGCGACCGCCACCCGAATCCCGCTGCGATGGAAAATATTTGGCACTGTCATGGAAAGGGGATCTCCCGGAGTTGGGGCGAAGCCCTGCAAGGCTCCCTGCCGGGCGGATTCGAAGGTTTTCGACAGATATGGTACCGGAGTTGCAAACTACATTTTCACGAACGGGGAATTTTGCCATGTCCGAGATTCAAGCGCCAGCGACACTGCCGAATTTTGACGTTCCCGAGGCCTCGCCACGGGAGAGCAGACGACCTGCGGGCACCTTATGGCGCGGGGAGCAGATGGGATTCGCCGATGTTTTGGATATGGTCAATCCCTTGCAACACCTGCCATTGATCTCCTCGATCTATCAGGCGGGATCGGGGGAGAGCATCGGGGGGGCGGCGCGGGTGGTCGGTGGTGCCTTTTACGGCGCTTTGACGGGAAGTTGGATGGCCGGGCTTGGCATGGCGGCGGCGGATACGGTGGTTCAGGAGACCAGCGGCAAGACCTTGACCGGTCATGTTCTGGGAGAGCTGGCTCCCGGTCAGCAGTCCGCGAAACCCGTCGAGCCCGAGTTCGTCATCTCCGGCGGGGAACCGGGGGCCCGAAAGGGCACGCCGTCGGCGAAAGAGTCGGACGGGGTGTTGCGACCGACGGCCGGGACTCAGGGCTACGGCATGCAAATTTATGCGCTGAATCGCGCGAAACCGGTTGCGGCTGCCGTCAGCCCGGCCCAGGAGGGGTTGATACAGACCTGGGGGGCGGAACCCGAAAAGGTGGTTTCGCAGCCGTTCTCCGGTTTCAAAGAGAAGGAATGAGTTCGACATGGCCTCTTTGACATTTCATCACGGCTTTGCCGTTTACACAGGAAGGTCTCCGCATGAAATCCCTTTTGGATAGTGAAAAAATCGATCTGCCGGACAAGGTCACTCTCTCCCGGCGTGTGCCGCTGTCGGATCGCAAACAGGTAGCGGAACAAATTGCGGAGCAACTGCTGCGCAAGGAGCCGGAAAAACAGCCCGACGGGCGTCATCCGGGAACCGGCGCGGCGGCGCGGCCCCAGCGGGATCTGGCCCAGTCGGCCATCCATCGCAGCCTGGAGGCCATTCAGCAATCGGCGGTGGCCGAACGTCTGGAAAGTGTGGTGCCGCTGCTGGAGGCCATTCGCCTCTACCTGCCGACGGGCAAGGAGGAGCGCGATATGCCGGCGGGCGCCCTGAGCCTGCAAGCCTGGATGGCGCTGCTCAACCGCTGGGAACTTCACCTGGCCAAGACGCGCAAAAGCCAGCTCGGTTTCATCCGCACCTTTCTGGAAGAGGCGTTGGCCCGTCTGGAGCGGGTGCAGTCGCCCCTGGGCAACATCCTGGGGGGATTGATGGGGGTGGTGGATCAATACGTGAAGCTGAACCAGGATCGCCGCGAAGAGGCGGCCTGAGGCAGGGATAACCGCCGCCTTCTCTCTCAGGCAAGGCAAGTGAGCCGACAAAAAGCCCATACAATCGGGCGGCGGTCGATGTGGGTTGCGGGAGGAACCGATGGTTCCTCCCGCTTTTTTTTGTGGCGCAGGGGTACTACCAGATGATGGAGGCTTTGAAAGACTCCGCTTTCTTCTTCTGCTCCGGATCCAGTTGGGCCAGGAGGGTGTCGTAGGCCTTCTGCACGGATTTGGAGGCGGAGAGGCTCTCGCCGGGCTTCAGATTGCGCACGGCGGCCACCAGATCGTTCCATGCGGCTTCCTGGTTGGGTTTGACCCCCAGACCGGCCTTGAGGCTTTGAATCTGCTGCGGGCTGAGCATGGCGCCGGGAGGAGGGGTGAAGGCGGCGCCGTAGCCGTAGGGGCTGCCCCAACCGCCCGGATAGCCGTAGCCGTATCCCGGATGGCCGTAGCCGTACCCGTATCCGGGGCCGTACCAGGGATTGTAGGGATAGCCGTAAGGGGCATAACCGCCCCAGCCGGGTCCACCCCAGCCGGGACCGCCCCAGCCGGGTCCACCCCAGCCGGAGCCCGGCCACCAGAAGGCTTCCGAGGTGGACGGCACCGCCAACGCGGCGGCTGCCAGCATGGTCAGGCCCAGAACCGATTTCACGAAACGGTGCGACATCGTATTGCCTCCCAAAGGGCGAGGGGTTCGTAAGATTTGCTTGGACCAAGGGAATCATGGAGTTGTTCCCGGGGTCAAGGAATGAGACGATCCGTTACGACCCGAGCGCCAGCCAGTCCAGGGTGACCCGGGGCAGGCGGGACTCGGAGCGGTTGCGGACCACCAGGGTGAAACCGTCGGGGCCGATCTCCTCCGCCGTGGTGGTCAGATAGAGATCCGCACCGCTGTGTTCCAGGGAGGTCAGGCTCAGCATCACCTTGGGCGGCCCGGCAAAGGGCGGGTCGAAGGGGATGCGCTGTTTCAAGGTGCGCTCTCGGGCCAGAATGTCGGTCAGTTGCCAATCGGGGTGGCTTTTCAGGATTTCCATCCGTCCGGAGAGCAGTCGGGGGATGGGAATCTTTCGTTCGGGGGGCTTCGGTCGGCTGTTCAGTTCCTCGCGCAGAGCGGCCAACTCGGCTTTCAGAGAACTCACCTCCTCGCGGCTGGCCTGGGATTGGGCCGATTGCTGGCGTTTCAGGGTCTCTTCCAGAGCATCGAGTCGGGTCTTGAAACTCTCCTTCCCTTCTCCGAGAAGAGCGGGCACGATCCAACCATCCCGCCACTGGCCCAACCCGAACAGGGTGGCGACCAATCCCAGGGCGGCCAGAAATAAGATCAGTATGAAGCGTCTCATGGGCGTGTCCTAATGCCAGAGTTCGCGATTGGCTCGTGCCAGACGGGAAAAGATGTCGAAAAAGTCGATATCCATGGCCTCGGCCATGAGTTTCAGGTGGGCCGAAGGGTGCAGGGCCCCTTTGGCGGGCAGACCCCCCTTGAAGGCCAGGGCGATGACGTTGTGACTGCCGGGCAGGGGAAGCTGCAGGGTGGATTCCGGGAAGATCTCCGTCAGCTCCCGCATGATGGCGCGGTAGTAGTCGTCCATGCGACTGGAGAGGTTGAGGATCAGCAGGCCGTTGGCGGTCAGATTGTGGCGCGCCACCCGGAAGATGTGGCGGGCGTAGACCGAGGCCGCCATGGTCTGGTGGTCGAAGGCATCCAGAATGATGGTGTCGAAGCGCCCCTCCCGTGGCGGTGAGGGCAGACCGAGCAGGAAATCGCCCCCTTCCGCGAGGTGGATGAGGAGTCTCGGGTCATCCGGCAGCAGGAAGAAGCGCCGGGCGATATCGAGAACCTCGGGGCAATGCTCCACCACCTCCAGCTGGCAGCCCGGACAATGGTGCAACAGAAAACGCACCATGGATCCGCCTCCCAGTCCGAAGATCAGCACCTTGCGGGGGGTGGTCAGCAGCAGCAGACAGCCCAGCAGAAAGCGGGTATAAGGCAGTCTCAGGGCATGGGGACAGACCATGTCCATGCGGCTCTGGATCATGTGGTTGCCGAAGGAGAGCAGCCGTTCCCGGCCCTCTTCGGTGACAACCAGGATGCGGTCCCCCCATTTGGCGCGGTGCAGAATGCGGCGGGTATCCATGGCTATTCCGGGTACTCGATTTCCATGCGTTCCACGTCGGAAAGGGTCACCAGCCGCCCGTCCACGGTGTGGAAGGTGCGGCGGAACACACTGTTGCGCGGGGCTTCAAAGAGGGTAACCTCCTGGGTGGTGGTGTTGACGACCCGCACCTTGACCACGGCATGGGCCTGCTGGTAATGACGCCAGCCATAGACGCCGAGGCCGGTGAGCAGGACAATTCCCGCCACGAAGAGTCGCGGATGCCCGTGGGCCATCTCCCTGACGGAGGGCGGCTTCCACGGGGGCGGGGCGGGGGCGTTGGCGGCGCGACGCCCGTGGTGGCGACCCCACAGGTAGATGAGCCCCACGACCACGATGGGCAACAGAATTTTCCAGACCATGCGGATATCCCGGTGCAAGCGATCCATTCTCCCTCAAGAGTAACACCTTCCTGGCCGTTGACCAGTCTCTCGGAAGAGGAGACCCGTCTCTGGGGCTATCGACTGGGTCAATGTCTGACCAAAGGCTGCCTGATCACCCTGGAGGGGGATCTCGGGGCGGGCAAGAGCGTTTTCGCCCGAGGCGTGATGCGCGGGCTCGGGGTGGCGGAGGATTGGCTGCCTTCCCCCACCTTCACCCTGATGAATCTCTATGAGAGCGGACGGCTTCCGGTATATCATCTGGATCTCTATCGCCTGGCGGACCCGGACGAACTGGCGGTCATCGGCGGGGAGAGTTGGATGGACGGGCAGGGGGTTTGCCTGGTCGAGTGGCCCGGCAACGGGGGCGACTGGCTGCCGCCGGAACGTTTGGAAGTGGCGATGGCCGCCCCTTCCCCGGACAGGGAGGATGAGCGCATACTTCGCTTTTCGGCCATTGGAGAGATTGCACGGCAGGCGTTGGGTCGGTTGAGGAGGGAATATGGAACTTGAAGCCAGCGGATGGCCTTTTCTGGAGCGGGTTCTGGGCATGCGTCCCAAGGTGACCCCGGTGTCGGGGGATGCCTCGTTCCGGCACTACTATCGCGTGGAGCGGGACGGGGAGAACTGGATCCTGATGGAGGCGCCTCCGGACAAGGAGGATTCGCACCCCTTCGTGGATATCTCGCATTTTCTGCGGCGTTTCGATATTCCGGTGCCACGGGTGCTGGAAGGGGATTTCGCCACGGGCTATTTCCTGCTGGACGATTTCGGCGACATGACCCTGCTCAAGGCCATCGACGCGGGGCAGGATCCCTGGCCCCACTACCGGCGGGCCGTGGATTGGCTGCTGGCCATGCAATCCACCCCGGTCGATCTGACCAGCATCGCCCATCGGCGGCCCTTCGACCGGGACATGCAGCGTCGGGAGCTGGCCCTGTTCACCGACTGGTATCTGGAAGGCATCCTGAAGCGTCAGATTTCGCCGGGTGACCGGCAGCGCTTCGATTCGGTCTTTCACCGCCTTTTGGACGGGGTGCTGCAGCAGAAGACCGGTTTCGTGCATCGGGATTACCACTCCCGCAACCTGATGGTGCGCCCGGACGGCGAGTTGGGCATCATCGACTTTCAGGACGCGGTCATGGGACCGGTGACCTACGATCTGGCCAGCCTGCTGCGGGATTGTTACGTGGCCTGGGAGGCTCCCTTCCGCAAGCAGGTGATGACCTACTGGTACGAGGGGGCCCGGGAACGGGGTCTGTACAACGGGGAGTGGGAGGAGCTGCAGCGCGATTTCGACTGGATGGCGGTGCAGCGCAATCTGAAGGCGGTGGGTATTTTCGGCAGGCTTTCGCTGCGGGACGGCAAACACGGTTATCTCAACGACATTCCCCGCACCCTGGGTTATGTCAGGGAGACCCTGTCGCGCCATGCGGAGCTGGATGAACTGGCCCAGTTGATCGCCCTTTACGGGCCGACGGCGGGCTAGCCGTGCGCCGCGCCATGATACTGGCCGCCGGTCGCGGCACCCGACTGGGGGAGTTGACCCGGACCCTGCCCAAACCGCTGATCGAAGTGGCCGGCAAGCCGGTCATCTTCCATACCCTGGAGCGTCTGGCCGCGTTGGGCATCCGGGAGGTGATCGTCAACGCCCACCATCTGGCGGAAACCTTGATCCGCACCGTCGGGGATGGTACATCCTGGGGATTGACCATCCGTTTCCTGGTGGAGGAGACGCTGCTGGAGACCGGGGGTGGGGTGTGCAACGCCCTGCCGTTGTTGGGGGAGGAGCCGTTTTTCGCCGTCAACGGGGACATTCTCTGGGATTTCGATCCCCGCCCCTTGTGGCGCGATTTCGATCCCGGCGCCCTGGATGGCCGGTTGGGGCTGATTGCCGCCCGACCCTGGCAGAAGCCCGACTTCCATCTCCTCGATACGGGCGGACTGTGCCGCATCCGGGAGGGGGAAGGCGCCCACGGTTACACCTACAGCGGTTTGCAGGTTCTCTCCCCGGCGGCGTTGCGGGATTATGTGGTGGAACCCTTCTCCCTGAACCGCTTTTATGACCGGGCCATGGCCTCGGGGCGACTTCTCGGGGTGCCCCTGCACGGCACCTGGTTCGATGTCGGCACGCCGGAGAGGTTGGAAATGGCGCGGGAGACATGGAATTCCCGTCTTCCCGCATTTGCGACCGCAGAAAGTTGCATTTCGTGACGCGATGGTTTATGAAAGGGTGGAGCTTGGCCCTGTGTCCTGAACGACTTTGAGGGGAGATTGCGCATGGATTTTTCCGCTGCCAGGGTGAACATGGTTCAATCCCAACTGGTGCCCAACCGGGTCTATGACGAGTCCCTGCTGGAGTCGGTGCGGACCATTCCCCGGGAATCCTTCGTGGATCCCCGCTATCAGGAGGTGGCCTATTCCGATTACGCCGTGCCTTTGGGGGATGCGCGCTGCATTCTCAAACCGGTGCAATCGGCCCTGATGATTCAGGCCATGCAGGTGCTGCCCGGCCAAAAGGTGCTGGTGGTGGGCGCGGGCACCGGGTACGAAGCCATGGTGCTGGCGCGTGTCGGGGCGCGGGTTTTCGCCCTGGAAAGCGATACGGCCCTGGCGGCACGCGGTCAGGAACTGACGCGCGGCATGGCGGTCGAATGGAAAATCGCCAGCATGGAGTTGGCCTGGGCCGAGGCGGCTCCCTTCGATGCGATTCTCTTCTGCGGCGCGGTGCCCGTGGTGCCCAGCAAGGCGGTCGGCCTGCTGGCCGACCAGGGTCGGCTGGTGGCCATCCTCGGCAAGACGGGGGACCGGGTCATGCAGGTGGTGCGTCTGGTGGGCCGGGTGCGCAGCGATTTCCCGGAGCGGTTGTTCGAAACCCAGGCTCCCGTTTTGCCCGGTTTCGAGGATAAAAAAGCTTTCCAGTTGTGACGTTCGCTCCTTCTCCATGAACTGACGAAGTGTGAGTCCGATCCGTGAGCCTCATCGTACAGAAATTTGGCGGAACATCGGTTGCCAATATCGAACGCATCCGTAACGTGGCCTCCAAGGCCATAGCGGAGTATCGCAACGGCCATCAGGTGGTGGTTGCGGTCTCGGCCATGTCCGGCGAGACCAACCGTCTGGTCGGTCTGACCGACGGCCTTCCGGGATACACCAACACCCGCGAATATGACGTGGTGGTTTCGGCGGGTGAACAGATCTCCATCGGTTTGGTGGCCATGGCCATTCAGGAGCAGGGGGTTCCCGCCGTCTCCTACCTGGGCTGGCAGGTGCGCTTTCTGACCGACTCGGCCTTCGGCAAGGCCCGCATCCGCGAGGTGGAACCCACCCGCATCCGGCAGGATCTGGAAGCGGGCCGAATCGTGGTGGTGGCCGGATTCCAGGGCATCGACCCGGACGGCAACATCACCACCCTGGGCCGGGGGGGATCGGATACCTCGGGCGTGGCTCTGGCGGCGGCGCTTCATGCCGATCGCTGCGACATCTACACCGACGTGGACGGGGTCTACACCGCCGATCCCCGCATGGTGCCCAAAGCCCGCAAAATGGATCGCATCTCCTACGACGAGATGCTGGAAATGGCCTCCCTCGGCGCCAAGGTGTTGCAGATCCGCTCCGTGGAGTTGGCCAAAAAATACAAGGTTCCCTTGAGAGTTCTCTCTTCCCTGGAGGAAGGAACGGGTACGATGTTGACGGAAGAAACCGAAGATATGGAACGTGTGGTTGTCTCGGGCATTACCAGCAATCGGGATGAAGCCAAGATCACCGTGATGTCCGTGCCGGATCGTCCGGGTGTGGCGGCGGCGATTTTCGGCTCCCTGGCCGATGCCAACATCAACGTGGACATGATCATCCAGAACGTCTCCCCCTCGGGCGAGACCACCGACCTCTCCTTCACCGTGCCCCGTGGGGACTACGGCAAGGCCATGCAGGTGCTGGAAGCCGTTCGTGGCAGCGTCGGAGCCAAAGAGGTGCGGGGCAACAAGGAGATCGCCAAGGTCTCCGCCGTAGGCGTGGGCATGCGCTCCCACTCGGGCGTGGCCAAACGCATGTTCGTGGCCCTGGCCCGGGAAGGCATCAACATCCAGATGATCTCCACCTCCGAAATCAAGATTTCGGTGATCATCGAGGACAAATACACCGAGCTGGCGGTGCGTACCCTGCACGAAACCTTCGATCTGGATCAGGAACAGGGGGATCGGGTTCGCACCTGAGTCGGCGTTCGATTCGAAAGCGATGTGGAACGAGGGCGGCCACGGGCCGCCCTTTCTGCTTTGGGGAAAACGGGATACGAGCGATGCAGCGGGATCGGGACGAATACGTCGAACTTTACGATACCACTCTGCGGGACGGCGCCCAGAGCGAAGGGGTGCATTTTTCCGTCGAGGACAAGCTGCGAATCGCCCGGCGTCTGGACGAGATGGGTATCGACTTCATCGAAGGGGGGTGGCCGGGGGCCAATCCCACCGATGTGGCCTTTTTCCGCCGGGTTCCCGAGCTGGGCCTCTCCAAGGGGGTGTTGGCCGCCTTCGGCGCCACCTGCCGTCCCCATCTGCGGGCGGATCAGGACTCCCTGCTCAAGGCGCTGCTGGATGCGGATACCCCGGTTTTGACCGTGTTCGGCAAGTCCTGGGATCTGCATGTCCACATGGCCCTGGGTATCTCCCTGGAGGAGAATCTCGACCTGATCTACAACACCATGGTTTTCTTGAAGCCACGGGTGGACCGGGTCTTTTTCGATGCCGAACACTTTTTCGACGGCTACAAGGCCAGCGCCGACTACGCCATGAAATGCGTCAACGCCGCCCGTGAGGGGGGCGCGGACCGGGTGGTGCTGTGCGATACCAACGGGGGCAGCCTGGTGGAGGAGGTGGAGCGCATCACCCGCAAGGTGGCGGAGCTGGGCCTGCCCGTCGGCATCCATTGCCACAACGACGCGGAACTGGCGGTGGCCAACAGTCTGGCGGCGGTGCGCTCCGGCGCGGTACAGGTGCAGGGCACCATCAACGGCCTGGGCGAGCGTTGCGGTAACGCCAATCTGATCTCCCTGATCCCCAATCTGAGCATCAAGATGGGGCGGCGGCTGGGGGTGGATGAGGTTCGCCTGAAGGGATTGGTCTCCCTGAGCCGTTTCGTCAACGAAATGGCCAATCGCCCCACGCAGCGCAATCAGGCCTATGTCGGCCAGTCGGCCTTCGCCCACAAGGGGGGCATCCACGTTTCGGCCATTCAGAAGGAGTCCCGCACCTACGAACACATCGATCCCCATCGCGTGGGCAACGAACAGCGCATCCTGATATCGAACCAGTCGGGACGCAGCAACCTGTTGGCCAAACTCAAGGATGTGGGCATTCACGATGTGGAGTCCGGGGATCCGAAGCTGTCGGCGCTGCTGAACGAAATCAAGGAGCTGGAACATCAGGGCTACCAGTTCGAAGGGGCCGACGCCTCCTTCGAGTTGCGGGCTCGCAAGGCCTTCGGCCTGCTGCCCGACTATTTCACACCCCTGGGATTCCGGGTCATCGACGAACGACGTCAGTTGGACAGCGGCAGTCGGCACTACACCTCCGAGGGTTTGGTCAAGATCGAGGTGGCCGGGCAGGTGGTGCAACAGTTCGCCGAGGGTCACGGTCCGGTGGACGCGCTTAATCATGCCTTGCAACAGGCCCTGTTTCCCTATTATGGTCAACCGGTCAAAGAGCTTGAGCTGACGGACTACAAGGTGCGCATTCTGGACAAGGGCGGTACCGACGCCATCGTTCGGGTTCTCGTCGAGTGGGCCGACGGGGAGTACCACTTCGGCACGGTGGGGGTTTCGGACCACATCATCGCCGCTTCCTACGATGCCATTGCCGACGGAATGACCTACAAGCTGGTCCGGGACCGGGTGGTTCCGGTGAGTGCGACGCACGAGCAAGGTTGACAGCCGGCTCGGTCTGAGGGAAAAAGGGAGCATCCATCCGATTTTGCAACTGCCTAAGGAGTGCGCGGTTCGATGAAGAAGATCGAGGCGATCATCAAACCTTTCAAGCTGGACGACGTGAAAGAAGCCTTGTCGGAGGTGGGGGTCCAGGGCATCACCATCACCGAGGTTCGTGGTTTCGGACGGCAAAAGGGCCATACCGAGCTTTACCGCGGGGCGGAATACGTGGTGGACTTCCTGCCCAAGTTGAAGGTGGAGGTGGTGCTGGAAGAGAGTCTGGTGGAACGGGCCATCGAGGCCATCGAGCAGGCGGCTCGCACCGGGCGCATCGGTGACGGCAAGATCTTCGTGACCCCGGTGGAAACCGCCGTGCGCATTCGTACCGGTGAACGGGATACCGCCGCTTTGTAGAATTTTCCCGGATCCGGATCACGCCGGAAAGTCGGACCACGACCTCCGGGCCGGAAGAGGCCCGGAGGTCGGTTTCGTTTTGGATTACTCCAGTGTTTTCATGGCCTTGCGGATGCGGCTGTCCGCTTCCTGCGCCACGGCGAGCAGTTCGGCGTTGTCCCGAAAGACCGAGACCATAACCAGCGGGTTGATCGCCGCGACCTCTATCCGTCCGTCCTTTTCCCGCACCACGACATTGCACGGCAACAGCACCGACACATCCGGCACCGCCGTCAGGGCGCGATGCGCCAGGGGGGGGTTGCAGGCCCCGAGGATTACCGTGGCGGGAATCTCCGCGCCGATCTTGTTCTTGAGGGTGGTGGCGACATCGATCTCCGCCATGATTCCGAAGCCCTGTTCCGCGAGGGCCTTGCGCATGGCCTCGACGGTATCGCTGAAGGAGAGGGGGGAAGGCCGAACGATGGAAATCGGATCTTCGAAAGTCGTCACGTCGTGGTCCTCGGGGCAAGAGGGCAGGAAAAGGAAACTTGAGGAAATGTTACACAGACTGCTCCCTACGAGACAAGTTCCGCCAGGGGAAAAAGTTATTTGTCGGAGGGGGTGCCGATGAAACGCATCGGAGCGCATGTCAGCGCTGCCGGAGGGGTGGACAAGGCTCCCGGCAATGCCGTTGCCATCGGGGCCAAAGCCTTTGCCTTGTTCACCAAAAATCAACGCCAGTGGCAGGCGCCGCCCCTGACGGAGGCCCAGGTGACGGCGTTTCGCGCCAATCTGGGAAAAGGGGGCTTCCTGCCCTGTCACGTCCTGCCCCACGACAGCTACCTGATCAATTTGGGCCATCCCCGTCGCGAAGAGCGGGAAAAGTCCTGGGCCGCCTTTGCCGAGGAGATGAAACGCTGCGAGGTGTTGGGTTTGGACCGGCTCAATTTCCATCCGGGGGCCCATTTGGGCGAGGTTTCCGAGGAGGAGTGTCTGCTCCGCATTGCCGAAGGGGTTTCCCGTGCCTTGGATCAGACCCGTGGCGTGGTGGCGGTGATCGAAAATACCGCCGGGCAGGGCACGCAACTGGGATTCCGCTTCGAGCATCTGGCCCGCATCATCGCGGAGGTGGCCCTGCCGGAGCGCATCGGGGTTTGTCTCGATACCTGCCATCTCTTCACGTCGGGTTACGATCTGCGAACGGAGCAGGACTATGACCGCACCATGGCCGAGTTCGAGGCGGTGGTGGGTTTCCGCTACCTGAAGGGCATGCACCTCAACGACTCCAAACCGCCTCTGGGGGCGCGGGTGGATCGCCATGCCAGTCTGGGCATGGGCCATCTGGGCTGGGAGCCTTTTGGCCGCATGGTGCGGGATCCCCGTCTGGAGGAGATTCCCCTGATTCTGGAAACCGTTGATGAAACCCTGTGGCCCGAGGAGATACGCCGGCTTTACGCCTTGGCGGAGGGATAGAGGGGGATTAATCTTTTCAGTCATACGGGGGTCCGGGGGCGATTATCGCCCCCGGCGGGGTTTGGGGCGGAGCCCCAAGGTTTTATCTGTTGACGTGTCCGTAAGCGGTCCGCAGCATCAAATGAAAGCGTACCAGTTTACCACTCGCACGATACCGACGACCCGCTGCGGACCGCGGGGGGGCAAGGGGGGGCCTCATCCCCCCATCCG
>JADGAQ010000104.1 GCA_015231925.1 Magnetococcales bacterium | reverse complement strand
AAGGTCGCCTGCACCTCCGCCGCAGGGTCCATCTCCGACCACCCTTTCTCCTTCCGAATCGCCTCGGCGCGACGGCTCACCCAGTCAACCTGATTGTCTTCACGTTGCTGTTGACGACGCCATTCCGGAATGACAGGTTGTGCCTCCGCACTATTTTGCAACTCTTTTTGCATGGATTGGAAGGCCTGATTGAGATTTCCTGGTTTGATAGACATTTTGTTATCCTTTGATTGATTGGGATAAGATAAAGAAACCTGATGACAATTCAGGCTTTCATTTTGACAGTAGTAAACGAGTTACAGAAAGTTCCGTCGGGCGGCGGCGCTTCTCCTTTGGGCTTCGGCCCGTTACGTCAACACCTCGGGGCGCTGCCCCGAACCTCGTCGGGGGGGATAATCCCCCCCGAACCCCCGAATGAATCCGGGGTGGCCACCCGCTCAACGGTTGTTCCAGCCTCCCGGACGCATCGGGATCATCGCTGCCCCCGGTCCGTCGTTGCGTTGCTCACGGGATCGGGAGGCCCGGGCATAATCGGCCATGTAGGGAACCATGGCCGTGCCGGTCTCCTCCTCCATCGCTTCCGCCGGTCGCGGGTTCGAGTCCATCTTCACGCCACCTTCACGCCCTTTGGGGGAGTTGTTCGGCGTGGTCGAGCGAGGAGGTGTTTCACCGCTTGTCGGCAGGGTATGAAATACCTGTCGCATGGCTTCGATGCGGGCGCTCTCCTCCAGGCCTCCGGGGGAAACACCCTGACCGAAGAAGGCCGGGAAGGGGTTGAGCGGAGCAGCGGGGTTCGTCACCGGAGGCTTGAGCGCCCCCTGTTGCAGAAGCTGAAAGAGTTGCAGCTTGTTCATGGTGATATCCTTTCGGGGTGGTTGTTATCAAAAGGTGGACCCTACCCAGCCGCCAAGACCGGAATTGACGCCGTAACCGGTTTGCGACCCTTGAGTGGGTTTCGTATTGAAAAGGATGGAACCGAGACCGCCCAATGCACCTCCTGCCAGATCGCTGTACATCTGGTTCTTCTGGAGGCTTTCCGTCAGGTCGTTCTTGTAGTTTGCCATTGCGGCGTTGTAGGCCCCGCCGGTCAGGTTGGAGTAGTCCGCTGCCGCCATGGTACCTCGTCCCCAGGTGGGCATGGATGGGGTTCCGAGGCCGGGAACAAGGCTTTGCAGGGTGCGGAGGTCACCCAAGGTCTGGGCTCGTGGCATCAGGGCTTCCTGCAAGGCCTGGGCTCGGGCCTGATTCTGCCAGGTGGCCATGTTCAGGGCTTCATTGCCCATCTGCGAACGGGCTTGCAGGGAGTTGTTGAAGGCTCGTTGCAATTCGTTTCCGCCGGTGGCGATGGCGTTGTTGCGGGCGGCGTTGTACTGGTCGTCCCACCGGGTGTTGAAGGTGTTCATTTCCCGGTTCCAGGCATCGCTGCCCAGTCCGATGCCCTGGTTGGCCAGGCGGGTATGCAGGTCGGTCAGTTCGTTGTTGCGTTGCGGGTCGAGCAGCCGTTTGTAATTGTTGAAGACCGCGTCTTCGGCGCGTTGCCGGGCCGTCTCGTCGTATCCGGCCAGAGCGGGCAGACCGGAGAAATCGAGGTTGCTTCGGGGCAGGTTGTCGGGCAGATGGAAGACATCGAACAGGCCTTGGGCCATGGCCTGGTTGTAAAGGTTTGCCACACCTTGTTGCAGATCCCGTCCGAAGGTCCACTGAGCCTGTTGCTGGGCGGCCAGTGCCGGATCGAGGGTGACGTTCCAGGTCTTGTTGGGGTCATCGACGGCCCCGCTCCAAAAGCCCTGCATGCCCGGCATGTTGTATCCGAAACGCCCCAGATTGGCATTGTAGAGGGCGGCTTCCTTGTTGAGGTCGGCTTGGGTCCGGGCCACCTGCAGGGGATCGGGGTAGTTGGGTCGGTCGGGGAGGTTGTGTTCAAGTAGTTTGTTGGTGAGGGTCGAGCCGGCCAATTGCATCAGACTGGGCCAAAAGGAGCTGCCTTTGATATCGGGGGAATCGGGTTCCGGGGCGAAGAGGTTGCCAAGGGCATTTCCAAGCGACCCTCCCAGGCCTTTACCGAGGGCGGTGAAAATACCTGTGGAACTGTCGTTGGGAGCCGGTAGGACAGGCGGCGTGGTTGTGGGTGAGGTTGTCGGATCGGGTGAAAAGATCGAGTCCCACCAATCGGTCAGCGATGCACCGGGCCTGTCTGCCGGGTCAGGGGTATCGAACCAGTTGTTCATCTCCTCCATGGTTAAGCCAGGCTTGGAGGATGAGTTCCCGGAAGAGGTATCGTTAAACGACGAGGAGAGGTTGGAGAAGTAGTCTGAAAATCCATCGAAAAGGCCCATTTTTGAAGCTCCCGTAGGTGCTGGTGGTGGAGTGGTTGAGTTGGTTGTGGTTTTTGTGGAGGTAGACGATTGGCCGACGGAGCCCAGGAAGGAACCCAGGGCTTGCCCCAATCCCCCGGAAAAGCCGCCCGCCAGCATACCCTTGGGACCATTGGTGATCAGACCGGTGGTAGCCCCGGAAGCGATGGCTCCGGCCACGGGGGAGCTGGTCATGGCGGCGAAGGGCTGTCCGACGACACCGGAAACCATGTTCCCGAGGGCGCCTCCCAGGACGCCTTGCAAAGCGCCTTTTGTGCCTCCGGTGGCATAGCCGACCCCGGCATTGATGGCCAATGAGGCCGGCAAGGAGGCCCCGGCCGTGATCACCCCCAGACCGATACTGGGAAGCGCGGGGACGATGGCATCCAGGAAACCACCCAATCCCCCTTGACGTTTCGGAGGCTTGAAAGCCTCCAGATCGATCGGTTGCCAGGCAACGCCGATGCCGCTTTGTTCCATTATCTCCCGGCTCAACTTGTCCACGGCGGGGGCGTAGCGATTGCGACCATCTTCCGTTGAGGAGTTTTCCAGGAATTGCTTGTAAGCCTCCAGATAGCCATCGATTTTCTCTTGGGGCACAACCGGGTAGTCTCCCGTGCTGTTGCGCCATGGAACCGTACCCAGAATGTATTCGGTGTTGCCGATGGCTGGATGTGTCGGGTTCAGGTATTCCAGTCTTGGGGCGTGCTCAGCGATAAACTGTTGTGCCGTGGAAAGCGGCGGGGGGGCGGGAACCTCCACGCCGATGATGTTGCCATCGGCATCACGCACGGCCCGGTCCATGGAAAAGTGTTCATCGAATTCGGGTGTGTTTCGGTAGTAAATCATTCGTGGTAGTCCCAAAAGAGGGCCATCAACAGGTAGGCGGCGAGGATGAAGGTGGCCATGATTGCACCTTTAAAGGGGATGGCTGGACCTTGCGGTCCAGCCATGAGGTGGTCAGACGTGAAGATTCATGTGCATGGCCATGGCCCGGCGCACTTCCTCTTCCAGGGTTTCGGCGGGTTCCAGGTCGGCGGTGGCGTTGGAGGGGCTTCCGCCCAGCACTTTGCCGGAGAGGGCGCCCTTGGTTCGCGAGGCGCTGCCGGCCTTTCTCAGGGCATCGGTTTCGATGCGCTTGCGGTAGGCTTCGCGGGTGGTGGGATTGGCCATTTCCGCCAGGTCGTAGGCGGTGGCCGGGTCGTGCCCGATGGAGCAGTACTTGAGGATCTCCGCCGCGTGCTGTCGGAAGTTGGGACGCACCAGCTTGCCGTCCGGTCCCTTTTCCTTGGAGGCGGCTTCAAACAGCTCGCGCCAGCGGTCCACGGCCATCTTGTAATGGGCTTTGCGTTCCATGGCTTCCCGCTGTTGCAGGTATCCCTTCAGGGCTCCCACCTCTTTCAGGAGGGCTTGCAGCCGGGGATCGGCCACCTCCCCGCCGCCGGCGTCGGGGTTGGCCTGCTCCGCTCTCCGGGTTTGGGCCGGGGAGGGTTGCGCCGAGCGGGATTCCGGCCCCGTGGGCACACCGAAGTGGCGGGCCAGGGAGCTGACGGTGTGGTGGGGATTGGTGGCGAAGGCCCCTTCCAGCATCATGGCGTTTTTCACCAACTCGTGGGGCTTCATATAGGGGAAGAAGGCGCTCGCCTGTTTCAGGGTTTCGATGGAGGGCCGATAGGGGGCCACCTCCTGTTCCCGGGCGAAGGCTTCGGCCAGCCGCTGGCGGGCGGCGGGGGAGAGCTTGCGCCACTCCTCGTCGTGGTCGGCCAGCCATGCCACGATGGGAATCTCCCCCTCGGCCACTTCGGCAGCGGCCTCCATCTCCTCGACGGGCGGCTCCTCTTCCGGATTGGCGGTGGCCTTGCCGAGCAGACCGTTCTGGGCCATGGCGGCACGGATGTCATTTTCGAGTTCGTTACGATAGGCGGATTGCGTCACTGAATTTACTCCTGGTTAGTTGAAAGTCACTGTTGATGATTAAAAGGGTTGAAGCGGTCGCGAATCGATACGTTCAGCAGATCTCCTAAATCGGTTGTGGAGGGGATACCGGCAGGCCGACCATTCCGGGGGCCGCCGGTGGACGAACGGGCATGGGCGGGGCACCCATGCCCGGCGCAACGGGCATGGGTGGGGCGCCCATACCCGGCGCAACGGGCATGGGCGGGGCCATGGGGCCCATGCCGGCGAACTGGGGAGGCATCGGGGCGGGCCGGGGCGCGGCCAACTCCGGCAGGGCTTTGGCCAGGACGCCTTCCAGCCCCTTGGCTCCCGGAAGCACGGTTGCGGCCTGTTGCAGCAGGGCGATGCCCAGTTCCCGCAAGGCCGGATCGGTGCGTATCAGGGCGGTGACTTCGGAGACCAGTTTGCCCAGGGCCTGAACGGCCTCCATTTTTTCCATGCGGTCGGCGCCCTGGAGCAGATCGAGGGTGGCGGAGGATTCGATATCGATGGCCAGATCCCGGGCGGCTTCATGGCGCAGCAGGTACAGGGCGGCGTGGATCAGGGCGGGATCTTCGTGGGTCAGGGAGAGGGCTCCGGAAAGCTCCACCAGGGAGCGATCCTCGAAGATGGTCAGGGCCAGTTCGGCCATTTTGCGGAAGACATCGACCCACTGCCGGTCCACGGCTCCCTGGCCTTCCATGGTGCGCAGGTTGCCGTAGACGGCTTGCATGCGGGTTCCGGTCGCGGTCTGTCGCGGGTCGGGACGACCCCGCATCAGGTCGGAGATGCCGGAGATTTCGTAGAGTTTGGCAATCGCCCCTTCCCGCAAGGCGATGACATGTTGCAGCGTGGTGGCCACATCGACGATGGGGAAGAACTCCACGTTGCCGCGCAGTCCCCCGTTTTGCACCCACATGGCCCAGCTGTCGACCGGCACCAGCTTGTTTTGCCGGGCCTGCAGCAGGCGGGTCAGATCCTCTTTGCACTCGGCGTTGTAGAGTCCCACCACTTTCAGGGCATCCGACAGCAGGCTGATGCGCTGCGTGTAGGTGTCGATTTCGGCGTAGAGATCCTGGCACAGCACGAAGTCGGGCACGGGGATGAGGTCGTCGAGTCCGCCGAGGCGCAGCAGGGGCATGGGGCAGGGGAAGAAACCGGCCAGATCGTAGGGGTCCTCCATGCGATCGAGGATGGAGCGACTGTTCTGCGAGAGCCAGAAGACGGTTTTGGAAGGCTTGTGCCAGATTTCCCAGATGCCCATCTTGCCGTCGATGCGATCATCCAGTCGCGAGGAGGAGCCGGACAGGGTGATGGCGTTATGCCATCCGGAGGGGCCGAAGCGTTCGTCGATGGAGTCGGCGTCCATCCAGATGCGACGGGCCACGAAGGTACACTCCTGCCAGGTGGAGGCCCGGTGATCCCAGACGAAATCGAGGGGGTGGACCCGTTCCAGCAGGATCGACTCGTCTCGCAGAATGGAGAGGGTTTCGTCTTCCAGTTGGATCTCCCGGCTGGTGGAGGCATAGCGCAGCCAGGGGATGCCCAGGCCCGAAAGCAGGAAATCGGTGATGATGCGTTGCCAGGTGTGATGGGCCTGATTCTTGTCCAGCAGTTTGGTCAGCAGCCGTTCCAGCAGGATGGAGCCGACGCGGGCCACGGGGTCGGTATCGCCGTGGTAGCGGGTGGCTTTGGGTTTGGGGATGCCCTGGAAGAAGATGGGGCGCAGGGTGAAGACCGAGGCGGCGAAGATGTTGAGAGAGGGGGCGGTGGTGGTGAGCAGCTCTTCCCGATCGTCCAGAAAGGTGGAGTTGATTTTGCGCACCCGATCCCGCCAGGGTTGCAAGGCGCTTTTGGCCTTTTCGAAGGTGGTCAGGATTTTGGATTCATCCACGGGAGGGGCGGTCGTTTCCTTGGATGAATACGGTGAGTGAAGTTTGTGGTGTGAATTATCTGTCGTCATGTCAACTCCTCAATATCGGGCTAAATTCCAACGATCGAGATGCTACATGATTTTTTATAGCCTGTGAATAAATAATTTGTAGTAGGGAAGGAATGTGGGAGAAGAAAAGTGCGGGTGCGGCGCGCGCGCCGTCGGATCAGGCGGGGCCTTTCAGGAGCGGGTCCGCAGAGTTGGGGAGATGCAGATCGTTCCCTTCGGGAATTGTTCCATCTTGATTCGGGAGTTCTGGCGGGGATAGTCCGGCTGCGTCTTGGTGGGGCGTTCAAGGATGGGGAGGATGAGTCCCTCCCCTGACCCCCTCCGGCGGTCCGAAGCATTCATCGGAATCGCATGTGGGGTTGGTAGTTGCGTTATTATGGGGTGCTTCGGACCGCTACGGCCAAAGGCCAGGTCAACACCTCGGGGCGCTGCCCCGAACCCCGCCGGGGGGGATAATCCCCCCCCGGACCCCCGTATTACTTGAAACGGATTCTCACCTCGCCGGCGCCGCTTCCCGCAATTTCAGGTGCAGTGCCTGGCGGGTGATGCCCAGCAGTCGGGCGGCTTTGACCTTGTTGCCCCCGGTTTCGTGCAGCGCCTGCCGGATCAACCGCTGTTCCAGTCGGGCGCGGGCGCTGGCCAGATCGAGACTCTCCCCGTCGCGGGGGAGGGGGGCGGCCAGGCTTTCGGCCTTGGCGGCAAAAGAGAGCCGTTGCGGCGGAATCGACTCTCCCTCCTCGACCAGGGCCAGCAGCCGCTCTACCTCATGACGCAACTGCCGCACGTTCCCCGGCCAGGAATGGTCCAGCAGAGCGGCCAGGGTGGCGGGTTGAAATCCGCCGCACCGCTTGCCGAAACGCACCATGGCCGATTCCAGGAAGAGGCGGGCCAGAGGCGCGATATCCTCCGGACGCTCCCGCAACGGCGGCACCCGCACGTCCACCGCAAAGAGCCGGTAATAAAGATCCTCGCGAAACCGCCCCAGGGCCACCAGATCCCGGAGATGGGTGGCGGAAGCGGAAAGCAGACGGAAATCGTAACGACGCAGCGTGCCGGAGCCCAGCCGGGTGCCCTCCTTTTCCTGAATGGCCCGCAGGAACTTGGCCTGCATGGCCAGGGGCAGTTCCCCTACCTCGTCGAGAAACAGAGTGCCCCCCGTGGCCTCCTCGAACCGGCCCATGCGACCGGAGACCGCGCCGCTGAAGGCGCCCTTCTCGTGGCCGAAGAATTCGCTCTCCATGAGGTTTTCGGGAATGGCGGCGCAGTTCACCGCCACGAAAGGGGCGCTGCGTCGTTCCCTCTGACCGTGAATCAGTCGCGCCACCACCTCCTTGCCGCTGCCGCTCTCCCCGTGAATGAAGACCTCCACCGGCAGCACCGACAGTTGCCGGGCCAGCTCCACCACCTGCCGGAAGGCGCGGCTTTCCGCCACCAGCCGGTCGCCGACGGGCTCCGGCTGGTTCTGCACCTGGCGATGCAACTGGCGGGCGATGTCGATGACCCCGTCGTTGAGGGTGAAGGCCTCCCGCACATAGGCCAGCAACCGACCCACCTCTTCGAGTCGGGCGGCATCGAAAGCGGTGAAGAGTGGGGAGCCGGGGCGGCGCTCCAGGCGCAGCAGCGCCAGGGGCACCCGGTTGAGCAGACCCCGCACCGTCAGCAACATTACCGGTGCGGGCGAGGTCAGGAATTGCACCCCCTCCCGTCCCAGCCACGACTCCAAAGCCATCAACTCGTCCCGGCCGGGCGCTTCCGTGGTGGACGAGCCGCTGCGGCAGACCCGCCAACGCCTCTCCCCCGAGTCTTCCAGGAGATAGACGGCAGATTTTTCCCCCTGCAACAGGGAAGGAATGACCTGGGCCAGCAGAATCGGTATCCCCAGCCGGTCCCGGGGAGACCAGGCGCGATGCAGTTTGTCCAGTTGAACCTTCAGGCGCGTGAGTTCCTGATGCCAGTTTACGGGCTCGGCGGAGGAGATCATTGTCAAGTCTCTTTTACAGTCAATGAGCGTTTCCCTATTTTGAAACCTATTGAATCTCCATATAAAAATAGACCTGACCTCCTGCAGGTGTCAAATGCGCTTTTCTATTTGGCGGCGCAGAAAAGCCTTGAACTACATGTGAACAATGTGTTTCAATGTCCCCACTGGCGTTCCAGTAAGGGAGAAGGTTCCCGGTGCCATGGATGGCACAGCCTCTGCAGTAGAGTTGACGACTCGACGCCCCGGCTTGGAACCCGTCAGTAGGAGAAAACAATGAATCGTGCAGCTTTGATCGGATGTGTGGCGGGTAGCCTCCTGGCGGGTGCGGCGGGGATTTCCGGGGAGTGTCTGGCCGACGAGGGGGGGCAGTCCACCGGGGGCAAAAACCTGGGCAAGACTGTGCGCCAGGCCCTGGGAGCAGCTTTCACCCGCAATGACGACGCCCGCGACACCGATCGGATCCGCCAGGAGCTGAAGGGTCAGGAGCAGGTGCTGCCCGCGGAGGAGCGGGAGGTGTTGCGTCGGGAGCTGGCGCGCAAGCAGATGTCCCAGGCTTTGAAACGCGCCGAAAAGGTGGTGCGGCACGAAGTGGGCGGCGCCTTGGCCTTGGGCATGGCTCAGGATGTTCCGGCCCTCTCCGTGGCCACCCGTGAATGGCATGTGCTGGGTGTGACCGTGGATCCGGTCGTGGGACGCGGCCTGATCGGTTCCAGCCGGGACGGCGCCCTGATCACCCCCCACTGGAAGCCTCTGCGGCCCACCCAGGTGGAGTTCCGCTTCAATCCCGGCAGTGAAGCCACCGCAGGCAGCGCCTTGAAGAACTTCGAGTTCTCCGGCAAGATCTCCGACCGGGGCGTGGGATTCGAATCCTCTTACCACTTCAACGAAAACCTGCAATTCAATGCCGGATTCGCCGACCGGGACGGCTCTGAGCAGGGCGGTCGCCTGATGTTGGAGTTTTCCAGGGACTTTTGATCGCCTTTCGGGGTCCGGCCATGACGCAGAAGAGTTTGCTGATCGTCGACGACAGCGCCCTGGCGCGCCTGATGCTGCGCAAGCACTGCGCCGCCTGTCGCCCGGACTGGACCATTCTGGAGGCCTGCAACGGGGAAGAGGCCCTGGAGATGATTGCCGGGGAACCGGTCACTCTGGCGCTGATCGACTTCCACATGCCGGGCATGAACGGCCTCGATCTCGCCATCCGCCTTCTGGAGCGGCAGCCCGGCCTCTCCGTCCATCTGGTCACGGCCAATATTCAGGACCGCATCCAACAGCGTGCCCGGGAATTGGGCCTGGGCTTCGTCAACAAACCCGTCTCCGAAGCCCAGATTCAGGCCCTCTTCCAGGGGCGGTGAGGGGTTATCCCCCTCTCGCCGGCGATCCGCTGCCTCAACCCTCGTCGTAGCCTTCGTCCACCTCGTTGGATATATCCAGTACACCCGCGTGAACCGGCTCCTCCAGAAAACAGCGCAGATCTTCCGGGGTGTCGAAACGTATGCCGTCATAGTAGAACCAGGAGGCTTCCATCGCGGTCTCTCCCTGTGGGTTGTTTCATTCGTTAGTGCGGATGAGAATCGATTGCGTCTACTGCTTGGACAGGATCCTTTCGAATTGGTTCCGGAAGAGATTGGCGAAAGAGGGAAATTATCGTATCGTATCCGTGCGCCGGTCGGATTGGACGGGCGAGGGTGGCAAACGATATTCGAAACCAACCGGGTAGGGGAGAGACCGACAATGTCTGTTACGGAAACATTTTGTGATACCTTTGGTAATGTATTGGTGACAGGGAATATCGTGCGCATCGAGTTGGCGAGCCTGGATCCGACCAGTTCGGATCCGAAAAATCCCAAGCTGGAGACCCGGCAGCGCCTGATCATGCCGCTGGACGGCTTTCTGCGGGCTTACGGCATGGCGCAACAGGTGGTCAACAAGATGGTGGCGGACGGGGTGATCAAACAGAATCCCCCGGCCCCGACACCCGCGAAGAATTGAGGTCGTTTCCCGGAATCGTGGAATGATCGGCAAAAGGGGGAGGGTTCGCCTCCCCCGATTTGTTCGGGGATCGGTCAATGCGCTTTCTGCATGTCGGGTGTGGTCCCGCCAGGCCGTTTACGGCGCCCTGTTTCCGGGGGGAGTGGCAGGAGGTGCGCCTGGACATCGATCCCGGCGTGCAACCCGACCTGCTGGCTTCCATCACCGACATGCGCTGTGTGGCCGACAGCGGTTTCGACGGGCTCTTCTCCTCCCACAATCTGGAGCATCTCTATCCCCATGAGGTGATCATCGCTCTGAAGGAGTTTCGCCGGGTGCTCAAACCCGACGGCTTCGCCGTGATCACCGTCCCGGATCTTCAAGCGGTGTGCGCCCAGGTGGCCGAGAACCGCCTTGCCGAAACGGCCTACCTCTCCCAGGCCGGTCCCATCGCTCCGCTCGACATGCTCTACGGTTTCCGGCCCGCCCTGGCGGCCGGCAATCTTTATATGGCTCATCGTTGCGGTTTCACCTTGTCGCTGCTGGTCGCCTCGCTTCGGGAGGCGGGTTTCCCCAGCTATTTCGGGTTGCGACGTCCCCAGGCCTTTGATCTCTGGGTTCTGGCCCACGCCTCCGCACTTTCCGACACCGCGTTGCGGGAGTTGGCCCGTCTTCACCTGCCCTGACCTGCTGTAACCTTGGTGCTACGCCCTCTGGCTGCCTTGCCAGGCCGGGATGTAATCTTTCATTGTGAATGTTTTTTAGGGCGTGTTGACATTCACCATCTTTTGGTCCCTGGCCGCGTTGCAATCCGGTTCGGAATGCTCATGTAGGCGAGCTACACTCCGCTTCCTCACCGTCTTGCGCCTTGCCAGGAACCAAAATCTGGCAAATGTCAACACGCCCTAGCGTTTTCCTTCGGAGAGTTGCCCATGTCCAATCTGTTGCCGTTGTCCCGGGCGGGAGCCCTGTCGCTGCTTGCCTTGATGTTGTCGGGTTGCATGGCGGGGGCTGCAGGCCCCATTGCCGATATCGCCTTGCGTACCGGTGCCAAACAGGCGGTCAAGTCCATGACCGGCATTGCCACCGAGGACGCCACGGCCAAACGTCCCCTGGCCGAGGCGGGCAACGCCGCCAATCTGCTGCCCGGAACCGACGCGGCCAAGGTGACGGTCAAGGGCATGGAGCATCTGGAAAAGCGACTGACCATTCCCGCCTACCGACTCAACGTGCAGACTGCGGGGACGGCCAAGGCCCTGGGCAAGCTGTGGGCCGACTCCCATTGGAGTAGCGCCATCATCGCCCTCAACAACATCGACGAGGCCCTGTTGCAACGCCTGACCGACCAGGGTTACGCCGACTTCGTCACCCGGCTGCGCAACGCCGGTTTCGAGGTGGTGGAGTATGCCGATCTGCCCATGTCGGCGGCCAAACGCAAAGCCGATGAAAACAAGCAGCCGGTGCCCTACAAGACCGATTTCGGCGGCCTCTACTCCCAAATTTACAGCCCGACGAAGATCCCCTATTTCATGCTGCCGGGGGATGCGCTGGGACCGCTGGAAGGCATGAAGGCCATCGGATCGGCCACCATTCCGGCGAATCTGGCCAGCGAGAACAAACTGGCGGCGTTGACCGTGACCATCAAGCTGCCCTTCGCCAAGACCGCGACCGACGGCATTCTGGGGGACATCAAGGCCAGTTCGGTTCTGGGGGTGGATCCGGGCAGCAGCGTCACCCAGATTACCATGGCCGCTACCTCGGGCAGCATGCAGTTCAGCCAACCGAGTGTCACCTTCGACGAGCGGCTGGAGGCGGATGCGGCTTTCGGCACCTTGCGGGACAAGGGAACCACGGCCCAGGAGCTGCTTATCGGCTCCTGGGAGGCGCGGTTCTTCTATGATGCCGTGCCCGCGGTCTACGAGGCGCTGGCCTTGGAGTCGATCAAGCGCGCCAATCAGGTCTTCGTGGAGAACCTGCGCAAGAAGTGATGTCCTGCCGGATTCCGGGGATGCCACGGTTCCCGGAATCCGCATCGGGTGACAGGTTTTCCCCCTTTTGCCGGGTCCGGACGCTTGCCAACGCGCCTTTTCTGCGATACGGTATTACCGTATTCACTCACACATCAGGAGGCAACCATGGCCATGTCGTTGCGTTTGGATCCGGTGCTGGAAATGCGCATCGCCCAGGAGGCGAAACGCCTCGGAATGACCAAGTCGGCTTTTGTGAAGGATACCCTGGAACGGGTTTTGGGATACACGAATCCGTCGGATCTGCTGGATGCGGTGCGTAGCGGCACACCGATGGGCGATCCTGACGCTTCCGAAAACGTCTCGGAAAAGGTCAAGGCCAAACTGCGTGCAAAGTATAATTATTGACGCGGGGGCGATGATCGCCCTGTTTGCCATGGATGATAAACATTTCGCCCATTTCGACACGTTGGTGAAGGAACTCTCCCGTTCCGGTCTGCGCCTGTTGACCACCTGGCCTTGTGTGGGGGAAGCGTGCCACATTCTGAACGTGCCGCAGCGGCTCGAACTGCTGCGCTGGCTGGAACTGGGCGGCGCCGTTGTCTACAGTTTCGAGATAACACACTTGCCTGACATGATTCGTCGCATGCGCAAATATTCCGAATTTGGCAAACGCGAGATGGATTTTGCCGACGCCTCTCTGGTCTGGTTGGCCGAAGAGACCGAAGTGACCGACATCCTGACCGTAAATGTGGCCGATTTCACCCGTTATCGTCTCTCCGATGGTCGTTCCTTCCATATTCTGTAGGGCCTTTTCGCCTGCTCCGGTTTTCAGCAGATGCGTGGCAGGGGATCATCCTCCAGTTCCGGCAGCAGGCGTTCCCCGCCCAGGGAGGTTTGCAGCAGAACCTGGGGAGGGCCAGCTTCCAGCACGCCGATGAGGGCGGCCTCCGGGGCTCCGGCCCCGATCCAGCGTTGTCGCGCCGTTTCGGCCTGGTCCGCCGCGACCACCGCCACCACACGACCTTCGCAGGCCAGATAGAGGGGGTCGTAGCCCAGCAGGTCGCACACCGCCTGCACCGGATCCCGGACGGGCAGATGCTCCTCCCGCAGTCGCACGCGCAGACCGCTCATATGTGCCAGTTCGTGGGCCACGGTGGCCACGCCGCCCCGGGTGGGATCCCGCATGAAGCGCAGGCCTTGCAGCGTGCGCACGGCGCGGGTGAGGGGCAGCAGACAGGCGGCGTCGGAGTGGAGGCTTCCCTTCAGGCCGAAGGCTTGCCGCGCCAGCAGGATGGCGGCGCCGTGGTCTCCGACGGGGCCGGAGACGAGAATGGCGTCGCCGGCTCGGATCGATTCCGGGTTCAGCGTCACCTCCGGGGGGCGCAGGCCCAGGCCGGTGGTGGTCAGGTAGAGTCCGCCGCCGCTGCCCCGTGGCACCACTTTGGTATCGCCCGCCACCACCTGGACGCCGGCCTCCCGGCTGGCGTGGGCCATGGTCTGCACCAGACGTTCCAGCAGGGTCTGTTCCAGCCCCTCTTCGATGATGGCGGAAACGGTGAGGTGCAGGGGGTCGCCTCCCGCGACGGCGAGGTCGTTGACGGTGCCGTGGATGGCCAGGGAGCCGATGTTGCCGCCGGGGAATTCCAGGGGTTGCACGGTGAAGGCGTCGGTGGTGAGCAACAGGGTGCCGGGGCCGTGGGGGGGCAGGGCGGCGGCGTCGAGGCGGGTGTCCAGCAGGGGGTTGCCCAGCCAACGGGCGAAGGTGTCGGCGATCAGTTCGCGCATCAGACGGCCGCCGTTGCCGTGGGCCAGGGTGATGGGGGAGGAGTTGGCCATGGTTTTCGTTCCTGTATACGGGGGTCCGGGGGGGATTATCCCCCCCGGCGGGGTCTGGGGCGGAGCCCCGGGGTTTTAGCCGTTGACGTAGCGGTCCGCAGCATGCGAAGAAAGCGCACCAACTTACCACCCGCACGATCCGGACGACCCGCTGCGGACCGCGGGGGGGCAAGGGGGGGCCTCATCCCCCCATCCTTGAACCCGACCCACGACGAAAAGCCGGGTCAACCCTCCGCATCGAGCCTCACCCTGACCAATCACCTTTCCCGAAGGGAGAGGTGGAGCGCCTCACACAACGGCGCCGGTCAACGGCGCCGGTCAACGGCGCCGGTCAACGGCGCCGGTCAACG
>JADGAQ010000103.1 GCA_015231925.1 Magnetococcales bacterium | reverse complement strand
CGTCACGTAGTAAGAATCTATCCATGATCGTGACCTCCTACGGGTCATAATGACGAATAGAAATATTGAATGTCAACACGCCCTAGAAAATAACAAAAAAAGTCAAAACATTTTCTTTTTTTTGATTTTTAAAAGACAACATATTGAAAGTCAAAAGATTCACCCCTGCTTTTTGCGACGGAAATAATCCAGAACGGCGTGAACCGGCACGAATCCCCGCAACACCCCCTGCTTGCTGACCACCGGCAAGACCCGCAAATTGTATTCGGTAATCAAATCCGCCGCTTCGTTGATGGTGCCGCTCAAGGAGATGGTCACCAACTGCTGCCCCTCGTTGACCTTGCCCAGGGGAATGGTAAAGATGGCCTTGTCCCGGGCACTCATGGCTTTGGTGCCAAAAAACGGCCCCATGATCTGCCGCAGATCACTCTGACTGACCATGCGCACCAGCTTGCCTTGACGGTCGATGCCAATATGTCGATACCCGTCATGGCGCATGGCATTGATGGCCTTGATGATGCGGTCCTCTTCCTTGAGCGTGAACGGCGTTTCCGTAATCACCGCCTGCACACTGCCCGGCTCGTCCGGCAACGGCAACCCGTCCGCTTTGCTGTAGGTATGGGCGCTCCGCGATGTGCCGAAATCGGACAGGGACTGGGAAAAATCCCCTCCTTTTTCCTCATAGCCATCCAGGATGGCCAGATCATCACCCCGCTGTCCCCCAAGATTCATGGGATCAAGGAATTCCAGATCCCCATCGTCCTGAACCGCCGAAGCCGCCTGGTTGACCAGACCGTCAAGATCCAGATCATCCAGATTCATGCCGTCGGCAGCACTCCTCTCCACCTCACCGAAACGATTTCCCGCCGGCATCTGCTCGAAATCGAAATTCGCTCCGGGGCCACCTCCATTGGACGTCCCCCCGCCGCCAGTCCCTCCCGCGCCAGCCCCGCCAGCCCCGCCAGCCCCTCCCGCTCCTCCAGCCCCCGCCCCTGCCGCGCCAGCCCCTGCCGCGCCAGCCCCTGCCGCGCCAGCCCCTGCCGCGCCAGCGCTGGTCCTTCCCGCAACGGAAGCGTCACCGCTCCCCGGGACGGACGAGGAACCCGCCTCGGCGGATTGACCGGACGAGGCCCCGCCCGCCGCCTGTTCGGCGGCCATCTCGGCATCGGTTCCGGATACTTGAACATTGAAGAGGGCTTGCAGAAAAGAGCGTGAAACCAACCAGGAGGATGGCAGCGGAGGGAATTTTTCTACCTGGATTTCGACCTGAACATCCAGGTAGGTGCCATTGGCATTGAGAAAAGAGGGAAAGTCGCCATAAGGAACATGATGGGTCGGCAGATCCAGAAAGAGGTGTCCGCCCGACCCCTTCATTTTGGCTTCGACCGCATCGTTCCAGGCGCCAACGGTTTGGTTGGCGATCTCCTGGAAACCTTCCTGAATCTCCTCGCTGTATTCGCGGTTTTTCACCAGCGAGTTGATGACGGCCTGCCCCATCATCATCATGAAGCCGGACAGGGCGATGGCCGTGGACACGTCGAGGATGATGAAGGCATCCCCGCTGTGGGCGCCATCCTCGATGACGTGCGCGACCGCCCGATCCGTTTCGAAAAGCCCCTCCAGATCATCCTTGCCATGCAGCAAGGTGAGTTCCTTCAGGGTGCAACTCACTGGCACCGCCGTAAGGGTGTTCAGATCGTTGGCCAGGCGCGTAAAAAAATTCAGAAAGAACGCCCTGGACTTCTTGATGGCTTGTTCATCGGACATGGACAGCGCGTTCCGTCGCTTGGCCCTTCAGGAATCTTGTCGGATTCGGCAAAAGTTGCCGGGATCCTATTTAAAAAATTTCCCCAGGGTTTCTTGCAGCATTTCGGGGGTGAACGGCTTTTTGATATGGCCGTTGGCGCCACTTTTGATGGCCAGATCCACCTTGCCTTCGCCGCCTTCCGTGGTGACCATGACGATGGGCGTCTTGTCCCCGGTCTTACGCACTTCCTGGACGAAGGTCAGCCCGTCCATATTGGGCATATTCCAGTCCGAAAGGATCAGATCCGCCTTGGCGGTCTTAAGAATGCCCATGGCTTCGGCGCCATCACCGGCTTCGACGACATCGTCGATTTTGAATCCGGCCTGACGCAACCCACGAGTGACGATTTTCCGCATTACGCTGGAATCATCCACAATCAGAACACGCATGCTATCCTCCATGCTCTTGACAGAAGTCCAAGTTATCCACTTTACCAGAAATAACATCAACAAAGCGAGCCATTTTGCCGGTCCCCGTTTTGGAAAAACGCCCCCCTGTCACCGGCGCGGGAATGCGGAGAGTTTCCTCGTATTTAATAAGCAAATTTCAAGCCAGTATTGAGGCCGCCAGCGTGCCGCAGCCCGTCAAAAACTGGCGTGTACCTGCAACAGCTCGTTGTCCACCTGAAAGGTCAAGATGATGGTGGAGCGTCGGGTCTTCCAGATGGCACGGAACTGGGTGCCGATAATCGCTACGGGCGGAGACAGGGAGGTGCTGCCGAAATTGGCGGAGGATTTGAATCGCCCGGCAATCATGTTGGTCAGTTCGGCAGCGCCGTCGAGAAGATCGTCCTCGGTAAAGTCGTCTTCCGGCAGCCCGGTGATCTTGGAGACCACAAAAGCCGTAAAGGCTTTGGACATGGAGATGCCGATCATGCCATCCGGATGCTCGCTGCCGTGAAACCGAATCAGACCCGTCACCTTGTTGCTGACAGAAAAGGAGGGAACCTCCTCGATGCCCAAATAAATGGGATCCTGCCAGATGGTGGATTGCAGTACCTCGTGGATGGACTGCTCCAACTTTTCAAGAAGATCTTCGGTATCGTCGAACATCGTTATTATACCGTGCCACCCAGTCCCAGGGATTCCAGAATGCGCGCCACCATCTCCTCCTGGGAAAAAGGCTTGGTTTGGTAGTGGCAGGCACCCGCCTGTATCGCCTGAATGATATAGGCCCGCTCTCCTTCGGTGGTGACCATCATGACGGGAATATGCTTCCAGGCCGGATTGCCCTTGATGGTTTTCAATACTTCCAACCCGTTCATGCCGGGCATGTTCCAGTCCAGCAAAATCAAACCGATATCATCCAGATGCTGCTTGATGACTTCGATGCCGTCGTGACCGTTCTCCGCTTCCAGGACATCGTAGCCCAAAATGGCGCCAATGCCGCTGATGACCCGGCGAATGGTGCGAGAGTCGTCGATGGTCAAAAGTTTAATCATGACACGTTCACCGACTGGTCTTGGCCGTGGACGAAGCCAGGAAAGCCGGATTCGTGGCTTCACTGGAACCTATTGGACGATAGAGGGCGCTTCCGCCCACCAGAACCTGTTCGAAATCGGAGGTATATCCGCGCGGGGATTCGGAGGCTCCGATGGTCAGAAAGCCGTCGGGAAGCAGGGACTGACGCAGTTTGGTGTAGAGTTCGCGCTTGAGGTCGTCGGCGAAGTAGATCATGACATTGCGGATCATGATGAAGTCGAAGCGGCCATGCGGCACGAAACTGTCTTTCAGATTGAAATTCTTGAAGGTCACACGGGAACGGATCTCCGGGTTGACTTCGTAGACCATGCCTTTTTTGGTGAAATAGCGCTCCAGAAAGGGTTCCCTCATGCCACGGGAGATGGCCAGCTGGCTATAGCGACCGGAGGAGGCGATGAAGATCGAGGAGGGTGAAATATCGGTGGCCAGAATTTCGAAGCGGTCCGGGGGAGGGGGGTTGCTGATGCGACGAGCGCCGTCTTCCAGCAGCATGGCCATGGAGTAGGGCTCCTGTCCGGTGGAGCAGGCGGCGGACCAGATGCGCACCTTGCCCTGTTTGCGGGCTTTCTCCAGCAGATTGGGCACCACGAAGTCCGTCAAGGCGCTGACGAACGTGGAATCACGAAACCAGAGGGTTTCGTTGGTGGTCATGGCGTCGATCACCTTGGCCCGCAAGGGACCGGTGTCTTCGACAAGCTTCCGGTGAAGCTGCTTGAAGTTATCGCAACCATTCTGAAGCATTATTACAGTTAACCTGTTCTCGACGAGATACTCTTTTCCAGGGCCAAGCAGGATTCCGCTTTGGTCGTGGATAAGATTTCGCATGAGTTCAAATTCTTCTTGTGTAATGGCCATAAAGGTGCTCGGGCTAGGAACAGAGTTCCGCAATGCGATGTCCAATCCGGTCCAGGGGCAGCGTTTCATCTGCCAAACCAAGCTCATTGACCGATCTGGGCATACCATAAACCACACAGGAATCTTTGTCTTGGGTAATGCAGTAGCTCTTGCGATTCCGTTTCATGGTCTGTACTCCCAGAGCGCCGTCCCGACCCATGCCGGTCAGGATGACGCAGAGGGATGGGCCGTTGAAATGGACCGCAGCGGACATGAACAGCACATCCACCGCCGGTCGGCATTCATTGACCTTGGGACCGTCGTTGAGGGTGATCACCAGTTTGCCATCCTCGTTCCCCAAGGCCATGTGTTGTCCTCCGGGAGCCAATAGCACTTCCCCCGCCACCAGGGGCTGACCGACCCGGGCTTCGCTGACCGTCAGTCCGGAAGCCTTGGCCAACTGGGCGGCCAGCGAGGCGGTGAAGACCGGCGGCATGTGCTGCACGATCAGCGCCGGAATGGAGAGCCTGCGGCCCAGATCGGTCAGCACCCGGCTCAACGCGGCGGGACCCCCGGTGGAAGAGCCGATGAGCAGCAGTTGAGGACGATTGCCCGTATCGACGGGAGCCGCCGCTGCCCGGACGGGGGCCGGTGTCGGGGTGGGGGAGGCTGTCACCCGCACCGCAGGTGCTGCCGCGGGCTTGGCGACTGCGGGTGGTGTCGGCGGGACTTCCGCCTCCCGGCTCTTTTTCTGTCCGATAACCGTCAAGATCGGTTCCAGATCGAGCCGCAGGGCGTCGTGCGCCCGGCTGATGTTGCTTTCCAGCGGTTTGGTGACGAAATCCAGCGCCCCCGCGTTGAGACACTCCATGACGATGTTGGCGTTGGAACGGGAGGTGCCGCTGACCATGACCACCGTCACCTGCGGAAACCGCGCCGTGATCTCCTTCAGGGTGGCCAAACCGTCCTTGACCGGCATTTCCACATCCAGGAGCACTACGTCCACCACCACCCGACTCAGCTTGTCCAAAGCCACTTGACCATTGGAGGCTGCATCGATCACTTCCACCCCGGGGATGGTTTCCGCGACCTTTTTCATGATCATGCGGTAGGTGATGGTATCGTCCACCACCATGACCTTGATGGGGCGTGACATAGACTCTTCCTTCTCGATAGTTCAGGACATGGTCCAGCGATAGACCGCCATGGCAATGTTGCCTGATCCCTGATATTCCAGCTGACTGCACAGGGAGCGTATCAGGGCGATGCCTCGACCGCCATGGTCCAGGTTGTCCTCCAGCGAGGAATGGACTCCCAGGGAATCGAATCCCTCTCCGCTGTCTTCCACCCGAATGTGCAACCGCCCCCCGTCGTGTTCCGGTTCGTGCTTCAGGACCACCTTGATGAATCCCTCCGCCAATCCCGCCAGGCGGCTCTCCCGCAGGCTGTAATACTGGTGAAAACCCGTGGCCGTGGTTTTGGTGCGGGTGTCCAGCCTCAGCAGTCCGTGATCCAGAGCGTTGGAAAAAAGCTCGGCCAAAACGGTGTAGATTCTTTCCCGATGCCCGGGAGGAGCCTGGAGATTCATCAAGGCGTTGATCACGATGGGCAGCGGATCCACCGATTTTAGCGTATCCGCGCTGAAGCAGAAAGAGGCTTCCCAACGGGAGGGCAGGATCGTTTTGCCGATGATCAGACGGCGCTGCTCCACCGGTTCTTCGCAGGCCTTGGCGCAGACGATCTCGATGAGGCTGATATCATCCGTTTGAGGCGATTCCCCGCGGAATTGCAGCAGATCGTCCCGTATGGCATCGAACAGCCGGGTCGGAGCCGTGGCCCCGTCGAAATGGCTCTCCAGCCTCTGAGTGCCGTACATCTCTCCGCTGGTGTTCACCGTCTCCGTCAAACCATCGGAGAAGAGGAAGACCCGATAGTCTTCCCGCATCTCGATGATCTCCACCTTGCGGCCCGCCGGATTGATGGGCACGATCCCCAGGGGCAGATGGCTGGAGGGGATGCGTCGCACCAACTGACCCCGCTGATCGACGATCAGCACGTCCGGCAGACCGCCGTTCCAGACCATGATGCTCTTCTGCCGGAAGTCGATTTCGATGAGACAGGCGGCGCAGAACATGCGGGTGGGGGTGATGCGCACCAGCTTGTCGTTGATCTCCTCGGCCAGATCACCGATGGAGAAGCCCTGAGCCGTCTTTTCGTAGAAGATTTCGGAAAGGGGCAGTGCGCCAACGGCGGCGGAGAGTCCGTGTCCGGTGAAATCGCCCAGCAGAATGTGCAGCCCGCCCGAGGGGGTGTAGGAGGCCACCAGGAGATCCCCGTTGAACAGGGACATGGGAGCGGTCCAGTGGTTCAGGCAGGGGGCGTCCTGCAAATGGCCGCTGCGCACGATGTTGGTCAACAGGAAGTTGCCGAACTCCAGCTCCTGCCGTACCGCCTCCTGATGTCTTTCCAACAGCTCCTTCTGGGCGCGCAACACCGAATGCAGCTGCTGGATGCGCTCCATGGCGTCGATCTTGGCCTGCAGGATGATGCGGTTGAAGGGTTTGGTGAGAAAGTCGTCCCCTCCGGCATCGATACACCGCGCCAGTCCCTCATCATCCGTGACGGCCGTCAGGAAGATGATGGGAATGAAGCGGTCGCTGCTGCGCGCCTTGATGTCGCGCGCCGCCTCATAGCCGTTCATGAGGGGCATGCGAATGTCCATCAAGACAAGATCCGGGTGCTCGGCTTCGAACAGCGCCACCCCGTCGCGTCCGTTGGAGGCGGTGATGACCGTGTGGTCGTCCCGGCTCAACAGGCGCTGCAGGATGGTGCTGTTGATGCGATCATCGTCAACGATCAGAATCTTCATGCAGGATGCCGAAGACCATCCACGCTACAGAATCTTGAACAGGCGCTGGAAGTTGGCGGTTTCCAGGATCTTGCGGATCTCCGGACGGGCATTGACGATTTCGATATTGGCCTCGTTGGCGCCGGCCTCTTCCCGCAGCAGCAACAGCATGCCCAGGGCCGAGGAGTCGATGTATTCGGTGCCGGCCAGATCGATGGTGAACTTGCGCTTCTTTTTGGCTTCGCTGCTCAAATTGCCCTGATAGGCGGTGCGAAACTGGGAATGCATCTCGAAGTTGAAGCGTCCCTTGATGCTGATCTGGGTTTCATTGTCCCCGTGGGTGACGGTGATGGTTCCAGACATGGCTCCTCCTGCTTGGTGGCTGAAAAATGGGACCAGGGAGTTGCCCCGGTTTCAAAACAGCTCGATATCCCCTTCGTCCATGGATTTCTGATCCACGGCCTTGTGGCTGTTGGCCGCGGAAAGCGCCTGGAAATCTTCCAGGGATTTTCGGGCCAGGGCCAGGCGATCCCCGGCGCTCAAACCGGGATCCCAGGGGGCGCAGCCGCAACACAGATGCTCGGTAAAGGTCTCCAGCATCTTCAGGCGTCTCTCCTGGCTTTGCGTGAGCTGGGTGACCATGTCCTCGAACTGCAGGGACATGACCGCCAGGCCCACACTCTGATTGATGTTTTCGGTGATTTGGGAAACTTTGGCAAGGGTGATGGCGGTGAAACGGTCGATTTCGCTGATCTCCGCCATCATTTCATCCACCCGCCCCTTGGATTCGATGGCGAAGCTCATGTCCTTGGAGGCCATGAGTTCGATGATGTCCTTGGCCGATTCGATGTTGTCCTGGGCGTTGCGCACCACTTCGTTGATCTGGTTGGAAAACTGGTTCGAATCCCGGGAGAGCTTGCGCACCTGATCGGCCACCACCGCGAAGGCCCGTCCGGCCTCTCCCGCCCGGGCGGAAACGATGCGCGCGTTCAGGGCCAGCACGTTGGTCTGTTCGGCAATCGAGTTGATATCCTTCAAAAAATCCACCACCTGATGCATCTGGGTGGAGAGATCGTCCACCCGATGCACCATCTCCATGCTTTGGCGACTGACCAGCAGAATGTGATCCACGAAGGAGCGCAGAATCCGATCCGTCTCCGCGACGAACTGGCGGATATTGATCTTCTGGTGACCGTCCCCTCCGCTCTCCGCACTGTCGCTGCCCGGGACTTTCGGGGCGTTGGAGGAGGAGTCGCTGGTGTCCATGCTGGAGGTCAGGGAGGTGACCAGAGACATCTGGGTATTGGCCTGATCCCGCAGCCCGTTGAAGCTTTCCGCCAGCTTGACGATGGCGTCCTGCACCAGTCCCCGAACCTGGCTGATCTCCAGGTGCAGATCGGCGGTTTCAGCCTTGAACTGGTCGCGAATTTCGTGCAGCAGGGCCTGAAGTGCGCTGTCCATGGGCTACCGGGTCCGCCAGGACAGGGAGGGCGCCGTTTCCCCCAATGCCGTCCGGGAAAGTATGGCGGTGAGAGGCCCCGGTTTCATGCGGCACTGTTCCTGGACGCTTTTTCGATCCCCAGGACATTGGCTACATCCAGAATGACCAGGAGATTGCGTTCGAACTCCACCACCCCGTCCACGAAGTCGGCGGAGATGCCGCTCAGGTTGGCCGGTGTCGGCTGGATGTTGTCGTCCACGATATCCCGCACGTCACCCAGTTGATCGACCACCAGACCGACCGGATCCTGCCAGGTGCATTTGGTCTGCGCCAGCTTCCGGTTGATCTGAGTGACCTCGTTGCGAGTTTTCAGGATCACGTTGTACTGCTTGCGCATGGTGCCCCCTGAACCGTTGTCCTCCTGGGACCAGCCCAGGCGTTTGCGCAGATCGAAGAGGGTGATGACCCGACCGCGGATGTTGAGCATGCCGCGGATGTAGTCGGGGGCGCCGGGCACGGGGGTGCATTCCATGGAACGGTTGATCTCCCGTACCAGCAGAATGTCGATGCCCAGGTAGAGATCGCCCAGGGTAAAGGTGCTCACGAGCATGGTGGGTTCCTTCCGCTAGGGAGAGGTTCGCAAGACATGTCTCATTCCTATTCCGGTTGCAGTTCGGCAACGGCGGCCAGCAACTTGTGTTTGTCGATAGCCGGAACGCAGTTGACGAAGCCGGTGCGATAGCACTTTTGCTCCAGATCCGTGGAGAGGGAGGAGGTGGTGGCAATCATCGGCACGTCGGCGTTGCGGGTGGTGCTCATTTCCAAAGCCAGTTCGAATCCGTCCATGGCGGGCATGTTGAGATCGGTGACCAGCAGGTCGTAGGCGTGGCTCTTGAGGAAATCCAACGCCATGGCGCCGTCCTCGGCCTGATCCACCTCGAAACCGATGCTTTGCAGATAGGTGGAGGTGAGCACGCGCAGGAAGGGGGTGTCGTCCACCACCAGGGTGCGCAGGCCCGAGGCGTCGACCTTCGGTGGCGGATGGGGATGGGGGATGCCGGCCTGTTCGAAGACCGCGTGTACGTCGGGAAAGAGCACCACCCGGTCGTCGATCTGGGCGGAGCCGAAGAGGCCGCTGCTCTGGATGGCACGGGTGTCGAGATCGATGATGGTCTCCCGGGTGTCGATGATGCGGGAGAAGATGAGACCCGCCTGCATGTCCGGGATATTGGGCACCACCATGCACATGAAGCCTTCCTCGTCGGTCTCCCCGTCGCCGCTGCCCATGCCTTCCAGCCCCAGGACGCGATCCGGGAAGATGGCGCGGAAGGTCTTGCGGTCGTAGCGCACATAGGGGATGCCGCCGATGTTGACCATCAGGTCGGGGCGGATCTTCTCCACGCGGCGCACCATGCTGTGGACGATGCCCATGAAGAGGCCGCTGCCGGTTTCGAGCAGGATGATGTTCTGCTTCTCGCGCAGGGCGGCCCGGCGTTCGTCGTCGAGATCCATGCGGGCGGCGCGTTCCACGTTGCTGAAGTTGATGCTGGCCTGTTCCATGACGCCGGCGTAGTCGATGATCAGGGCCACGGAGCCGTCACCCAGGATGGTGGTGGCGGAGAAGCAGGGGTTGTCCTTGAAGAAGTTGGGCAGAGGTTTCACCACGATCTCCTCGTTGTCGAGGACCTCGTCCACCACCATGCCGAACTCGTTGCCGCCGACGTTGAGGACCATGACGTAGGCCACCAAGCCGCCGGGATGACGGCGATCCTCCGTGGAATCGCGTCGCTCGGTGGCTTTGAGGGCATTCTTGCGTACCGGCGAGGCGGAGCCGGCTTCGGCCTTGCGGCGTTGGGAGCGGCGATCCACCAGACGATCCCGACGGTCCGGGGAATCGGAGCCCCGGGGGAAGGTGCGTTGAATGCCCAGCACGTCGGTCAGGTTGACCAGGGGCAGCAGGATGTTGCGCAGGCGCAGCACCGGGGCGCTGCCCACCATTTCGATCTGGTTGGCGCGGTCGCCCTCCGCCACCCGCACGATCTCCACCAGGCCGATTTCCGGAATGGCGAAGCGCTGGTCTCCGGCGGAGACGATCATGGCCGGAATGATGGCCAGGGTCAGGGGCAGTTTGAGGATGATGCGGGTGCCCTTGCCCAGTTTCGATTCGATGTGGACGGTGCCGCCCAGTTTTTCGATGTTGGTGCGCACCACGTCCATGCCCACGCCGCGTCCGGAGACATCCGAGACCTTCTTGGCGGTGGAGAGTCCGGGGGCGAAGATGAGCATGATGGCATCCTCTTCGCTCATCACGTCCGCCTGGTGTTCGGTGATGATGCCCTTTTCCAGGGCCTTCATCTTGATGCGGTTGACATCGATGCCCGCGCCGTCATCGGAGAGGGAGATGTTGACCATGCCGTTTTCGTGATAGGCGGCCAACTCCACCTGACCGGCCTCCGGCTTGCCGCGCTGCAGGCGCACTTCCGTGGTTTCGATGCCGTGGTCGGCCACGTTGCGGATCATGTGGGTCAGCGGATCCGAGAGGTGTTCGATGACCGATTTGTCCAGATCGACATCGCCGCCGCGCAGCTCCAGGTCGATCTTCTTCTCCAGCTTGCGGGCCAGATCGCGGATGATGCGGGGAAACTTGTTGAAGACCACCGAGACCGGCTGCATGCGGGCCTGCATGACCTTTTCCTGGATGCGACTGGTGATGGAGTCCAGGTTCTGGATCAGCGGCGACATGTTGGGAAACTTGGCGGTGACTTCGGCGGCGGCCCGGGTGAGCTGATTGCGGGCCAGCACCAGTTCGCCGGCGTTGTTGATCAGTTCGTCCAGCAGGGAGACGCTGACGCGCAGGGTCTCCTCCATGGAGGGTTGCGCGGCGGCAGCGGCGGGATTGGCCGTCTGGGCGGCGTCGCTGGAGGTCTTTTTTACGCCCAGGATCTTGTCCACCCGGGCCTTGAGCTGGGGAGGTTTGACTAGGCGGGGGCGGGTCTCCTCCATCTCGAATGCGGCTTGTTCCACCACCGCCACGGGGGCGACGACCCGGGGGATCACCTGGGGGTCGGCGGCGCGCACCGCCTTTTTGGCCGCCGTTTTGACCAGATGGGTCGGTGGTTGGATCTCCCGGATGCTGTCCCCGGCAATCTGGGTCAGGGTCTGCAGCAGATCGTGTTCCAGAACGGTGGCGAACAGCAGCCCGATGGCCGACACGGCGGCGAAACCGGCCTTCTGGCTGCCGTCTCCCACGTCCGGGGCGGAGCCGATGAGGGTGCCGACCGATTCCAGCAGGGCGCTGGTCTTACGGAAATAGGATTGTTTCTCGTCCGCGGAGCCCGACAGGGTGAGCTCCACCATGAAAAAGCGCTGGCCGTGGGTGATGGCATGGGCGACGGCTTCCGGGAAGCGTTCCAGGTCCAGATCGACGGAGGCTTCTTCCTCCGTGGCTTGGCCCGCGCTCTCTTCCTCGTGTCCGCCTTCTTCGGCGGCGGGGGGGGCGGCTTCCTCCTCAGGAGGTGGTGCGCTCTCTTCCGGGATCTCCTCCGCCACGGGGGCGGGAGCCGCCGTGACCGGGGGCGGCGCGGCCTTGGGGGCGGCGCCCTTGCCACCGTCCAGCGTATCCAGGATGGCCTGAATATGGGCGATTTCGTCCGCCGCGTTCACCGACTCGCTGGAATTGACATCGTCGATCATGCTCTTCAGCTTGTCGAGGCCCGCCAGCAGGCTGTCCGTGATCTCCGGGGAAGCCACCTGGGGATTCTCGCGCACCTTGCCGAGCAGATTCTCCATGGTGTGGCTCAGCTTGGTGATCGCCGTCAGCCCGAAAAAGCCGGCGGAACCCTTGATCGAATGCACGCCACGGAAGAGCCGGTTGATGATTTCCGGTTCCGTGGACGAACCTTTCTCTTCAAGTGTCAGCAGATCCGGCTCGATGGTGTCCAGGTGTTCGCCGGCTTCCTGCACGAACATGCCCAGAAGTTCATCGTTTTCGTCTTTTTCATCGGCCATGCCAGCATCCTTTCGGTATGCATCCGGAAGGAAAAAGGAACCTGCCACTGCGGTTGCAGGGGTATTGAACGTTTGAGTGGCTCATGGTAATGCGGAAAGCTGGGAAGAACAAAGGCAAATGCGCACCACCCCCTGCGAACCAGCGTATTGATACCCGCTGACCCCGGCTTCCTGCCACTCTTTCTTCCAACCCGTGGGTTTGTAACGGGTTTTTGTCGCCATGTAACAATTTTTTGGCGCATTCAGAAAATTTCTATATCATTTTTTGCTCATAACCGCTACGATTAAAACATGATTGGCGACGGTTAGAGGAGCGGACCCGGCAGCCACGCAGGGATTGGGCTCTCACAGCCCCTTCCTCTTCTGCAGGGCGTGCCGTGGTTTTGACTCATTCCGGAGTCGGGTATCGGTTGCTTCGGCCCTTTCGGGCCGTTGCCGTTTGTGTACGTTCCCATTCGACCAGCCAGTATAGCATCATCCGGTTCGACATACAAAAAGGACGCCAGAACCGGCGCGGAATCTTTGATTGAAAAGCACATCGGCGATGGAATCGTTTGATCAGGCAGGGAAGGGAGACGAGAGTACCATGAAAAAGTCGAACGTGGTTGGTGAAATTCTGGACGAGCCGGTTTTCGATAACAACGACACCCATCTGTGGATGGCGGTCATGGATCGCGCGGTCCGTGATCTGGTGGCTCTGGAGCGGTATCGGCAGGATCCCTCCGTCATGGATGATCCGGTCTTCCGCTACGATTATCGCACTCTCAAGAAGTGGTTCCATTCGGTGTCCATGGAGCCGGGCTCGTTCAACTGGATCTGCTCGCTGGTGAACATCGACCCCAAGTGGGCCCTGCGTCGTTTGGAAGAGCGTTTGCAAGTGTGTCTGATGCCCGAGACGGCCCGGCGTTTCCGTGCCGAAAGCCTGGAGTTCCGCAACAAAGAGCGGGAGCGTTTGGAATCCGAGGAAGCGGCCAGAGCGGCGTAACGGTGTTTTGACAGGCGGATCGATGGCTGCGGAAAGCCGGGTTGATGTGGATCAACCCGGCTTTTTGCGTCTGATGCTTTGGAGGTGAGGCATGGAGTTGCAGGAGCGTATGCGGGCGTCCTGGAAACGGGGCTGTGATTTTCTGGGTGTGCCGTTGGCCATTCTGGGCGGGGCCATGTCCTGGTTGTCGGAGCGGCATCTGGTGGCGGCCATCTCCGAAGCCGGGGGGTTCGGGGTGCTGGCGGGGGGCAGCATGATGCCCGATCGGTTGCAGGAGGAGATCCGCGCCACCCGGGCGTTGACCGGGCGGCCTTTCGGGGTGAATCTGATCACCATGCACCCCGAGTTGCCGGCGCTTTTGGACATGGTGGTGGCGGAGGGGGTTGGCCACTGCGTGTTGGCGGGGGGGGTGCCGTCGCGGGATTCGATTCGTCGTCTCAAAGAGGGTGGGGTCAAGGTTCTGGGATTTTCACCGGCGTTGTCGCTGGCCAGGCTGCTGGTGCGTCACGGCGTGGATGCCTTGATTCTGGAAGGGCATGAAGCGGGCGGACATGTGGGGCCGGTGGCCACCAGCGTGCTGGTGCAGGAGATTCTGCCGCACATTCCGGAGGTGCCGGTTTTCGTGGCGGGAGGAATTGCCGATGGCGGCATGGTGGCCGGCATGGTGGCCATGGGGGCAGCGGGGTGTCAGGTGGGCACCCGTTTCGTCTGCACGGACGAATGTGTGGCCCACGAGCGGTTCAAACAGGCCTTCATCCGGGCCAATGCCCGAGATGCGGTGGTGACGGTGCAGTTCGATGACGTCCTGCCGGTGATTCCGGTGCGCGCCATGGCCAACAAGGGCACCCACGAGTTCAACGCCCTGCAGTTGAAGCTGATTCAGGAGGTGCGTGCCGGCCTCAAGGAGAAGCGGGATGCCCAGTTGGAGCTGGAACATTTCTGGGTGGGGGCGCTGCGCCGCGCCGCCATCGACGGGGATGTGGAACATGGCTCCGTGATGATGGGGCAGAGCGTGGGTTTGGTGAAGCGCATCCAGCCGGTGAAAGAGGTGCTGGAGGAGTTGACCCAGCCGTTG
>JADGAQ010000102.1:14107-14522 GCA_015231925.1 Magnetococcales bacterium | reverse complement strand
AATGAGATCATCATATCAGATTATGGCTATAAGGGAAATAGGTATGGTGTCCCCGGATTTCTATATCAGATTATGGCTATAAGGGAAATAGGTATGGTGTCCCCGGATTTCTGAGATCCGCATTTTATAAGGGAAATAGGTATGGTGTCCCCGCATTTCCGAGATCATGAGATCATCATATCAGATTATGGCTATAAGGGAAATAGGTATGGTGTCCCCGCATTTTATAAGGGAAATAGGTATGGTGTCCCCGCATTTCCCCAATGAGATCATCATATCAGATTATGGCTATAAGGGAAATAGGTATGGTGTCCCCGCATTTCCGAGATTATGGCTATAAGGGAAATAGGTATGGTGTCTCCGGATTTCCGTCTATAAGGGAAATAGGTATGGTGTCCCCGGATTTCCGTCGGAT
>JADGAQ010000102.1:0-14007 GCA_015231925.1 Magnetococcales bacterium | reverse complement strand
TTCTCGCAGCAGATTATGGCTATAAGGGAAATAGGTATGGTGTCCCCGGATTTCTCGCAGCAGGTATGGTGTCCCCGGATTTCTCGCAGCAGATTATGGCTATAAGGGAAATAGGTATGGTGTCCCCGGATTTCTATGCAGGGACAAAGCCACCAGCGGACCAGTATTGATAACCGCTCGATCCGGCATCATTGAGCGAACTCTTCGGCCATTTCCTCTTGGCTCAAGTCCACCACCGGCACACCGGAACGGCCCGCAGCCAGCAGGAATGCCACCCGCCCCATGCCGGAAAGCCTACCCGCCTTGCCGGATGAGATACGGCCTTGCTCGAAAAGTTTGAGAGCCAGGAAAAACCGTACCTCGTCGGAAAAATTCGCCGGCAATTCAGCGGGCGAAGGTAGGCCTTCCAGGGGCAGTTCAATCGTCAACGTGTTCATTGCCCCCCCCAACAGCGAATTCAGGCAAATTCCGGGGACAGTGGATCCCTTCCCCTTCATCGAGTCCCAGTAAGGGGCAGTGATCAGCACGACTCACCACCAAGCCCCGAATCCCCGGACAGATTCGGTCAGCGGATTAGCCCACTCCGAGGAGCAGGAGCCCCTCGCAACAATCCTTCCGTTGACAGGTCTTCATCCAGCTCTTTCCAATGGATGCCATAGCCCCCGCCACAGATTTCCCACTTTTCCCGTTGGGCAGGCGTTGCTCCGGACAGTTTTGGAAACCAAGCCAAAGGAGCGGTAACCTCTCTCCCATTCATCAAGCCCACTCGGAGGCTTTCCGCTGTCAGTGAAACAAACTCAACTCGCTCACCGGTATTTGGAGCCATCCTATCCATTCCAAACTCCGAACCTCCCTGACTGTCGAGCATTTACCGGCTTTGGAAGGAGGGGAATTGTGTCGTTCATTGGAGATTGCCAGATGGGTTGGAGAGAAGTCAACTCCTTTTTCGCCTCTCTTTATTTTCATGGCGTCAACAATCCGGACAAACGATTCTTCAAGTAAATTCTGAAATTTAAAGCCACCATCTAGCGAATCATGTAAAAATTCCATGTTATTCCAATAAGTTGCCATATTTGATTTTTCGCCATACCAACATATCTACCAACAAATTTTATCGGTACCCCACATCGGATTTTCCGCCCTTGCACCCGCTTTCTGGAAAAGTGCCTCCCCTTGTCACTGACAGAACCGACAAAAGCCCCTCAGCCTCTTCTGCCCTTCCGAGGTGAATCCGGGGACACCATACCCATTTCCCTTATGGGGCAATCCAGGAGCGATGACACGAGCGATTCTGGCCATGCGGTCTTCATATCAGATTATGGCTATAAGGGAAATAGGTATGATGTCCCCGGATTTACCGAGGGGGGGAACCGTCTCCACCGGGTGGTGATTCCCCCGGCCAGGTTCGAATTCAAGTAGAAATCTCCGGATGTCTTGGGATATCCTTCCGGCAGGAGGAAGTGATCATGACCACCATTACCTTTGACACGCTCCAGTTCGTGCGCCGTCTCAAGGATGCCGGTATTCCCGAGCCTCACGCCGAAGCCATCTCGGAAGCCTTCAAGGAAGCCCAGGTGACGCAAGCCAGCGAACTGGCTGCCAAGCGGGACTTGAAGGAACTGGAAGGACAGCTTTCCACCAAAGCCGATGTGGCCAAGGTGGAAGTTCACATTCTGGAACTCAAGCGGGACATCAAGGAATTGGATGTTAAACTTGAAACCCGGCTCAAGGAACTGGAACTCCGCATGGTGATCAAGCTTGGGGCCATGATCCTTGCTGGCGTTGGACTTGTCGTTACTGCCAACCGGATTTGGCCCATTCCGGTTCAGTACATCCACGCCCCCGCCCAGGAAACGCGCCTCCCATCTCCGGTCCAACCGGCACCCGTTCTGCCCAAGTAGCCTTGCCCATTACCCAGAATGATGCCCCGGCATGAGGCCCGCCAGGGGGTGATTCCCTTTCCCCGGCCCTCCAGAGGGGGAAGCGCCTCCACCGGGTGGTGGTTCGTCCGGATCCGGCCATCATCCGCCCGTTCCACTCCGGCACCTCCACCTTTCGATGGCTTCCCCACCCCAAAGACCAACCACCCAACCCCAAGCCGGAACCTCCACCCTTGCCCACTGGTGGTCCTTTGTCGCGTCCTGATTGGCCCGGCACGTTCTCTTCCCTTCCTTGGGGCGAACCGGGAACACCATACCCATTTCCCTTATGGGGCAATCCAAGAGCGATGACACGAGCGGTTCTGGCCATGCGAACATCATATCAGATTATGGCTATAAGGGAAATAGGTATGGTGTCCCCGGATTTCTGAAGGTATGGTGTCCCCGGATTTCTGATAAGGGAAATAGGTATGGTGTCCCCGGATTTCTAAGGGAAATAGGTATGGTGTCCCCGGATTTCTGTAGATTATGGCTATAAGGGAAATAGGTATGGTGTCCCCGGATTTCTGTAGATTATGGCTATAAGGGAAATAGGTATGGTGTCCCCGGATTTGATTCATCTTATCAGATTATGGCTATAAGGGAAATAGGTATGGTGTCCCCGGATTTAAAATTATAAGGGAAATAGGTATGGTGTCCCCGGATTTAAAATTACCGATTCAGCCAATTTATGGCCATCAGGGAAATCGGTATGGTGTCCCCGGATTTATCGGATGATGGAGAGCGGCCAGTACCGCTCCATCAAGGATCTGGCGGCCCAGGAGCAAATCGACGACTCCTATCTGGCCAGGGTGCTGCGCCTGACCCTGCTCGCCCCGGACATCATCGTCGCGATCCTGGACGGGCGGCAACCGGACGTGCTGACGTGGCGGGAGTTGAAGAATCCGTTCCCGATGGAATGGGAGCAGCAGCGGGAGAAGTGGGGGTTCCCGAAATTGCCGATATAGCTAGTTTATGGCCATCAGGAAAATAAAGCCCTACTAACTTTTTGGCCATCCCACTGGCCTTTGCGTGAAAAAGGTAGAATACCTCTAGAATTGAGTCTGCGCGCAATCTCCGAGTAAGAAATACCGTCATTTTTCCACAACAAGGCCATATTAACCACATTCTCTTGTTTTAATACCTCATTGTTATATCTGACGGCAAATAATCTTATATTTTCTGGCCTTTCGTGAGTTTTAGAAATATTGAAAAATCCATCACTATCGCTGGAAGGGACACCAGCTATAACCCGCAAATAAGGTATTACGGCATAAATATTACTATATCGAATAATTTCGGATTTAACATCTTCACTAACTATAATTTGCCCACCCACCCCTAAAACTTCCATTCTTGCAACAATTCTCATTGCACTGGTTGATTCCGGCACAACCGAATGGCGGTTCATTGAAAGCTCGATATGTCCGTGATGCATTGCAACACGCAGCATCAAATTACTCTTTGCAAGATCATCCATAACACCAAAAACTGAGTCTAATGTCTGGTCAAGATTTTCGTTAATAATTTCAAGAGCATCCCCATCCTTATGCTGATGGTAAAGCAAATTAGTGCAGCGTCTTTTAATACTCTCAGAAAATAATTTTTTATATTCTTTTGCTTTATTTATATTATCTTGCATTATTCTGCCAAATCCTTCGATATCCGCCTTTACAATAAAAAAATTTCCTTTGATTTCATCGTGCTCGCCCTCATCAACCCAGCCCCTTAAATCCCCTACTATATTTTTATTTGACAGATTGTAACTGTAACCGTCTGAATCTGCTGAAACAATTGCCTCCAATATAGAATGAACCAAATAATATTTTGACGAAGGAAGAACACCTTTCTTGTCTAACAAGGTGATCTCACCTGGAGCAAGAAATGATTGAAAATTCTTCTGCACCGCTGTGTCAAATCTCACATATCCAACAAGACCAACAGTGTATAAAATACAGAAAATATGCGTTCTATCACACATTTTACAGTCTTCCTCTTCACAAGATACCATATTATACTTACTACAAATTTCTCGCGCTTTTGAGCTTGTGATTACATTCCCTGGAATTAATCTAAATAGTCTATGGATATCAAGCGCAACATGCGGTGCAAACTCTTTTATATACTGGGTTGCAATTTCGGTTGCTTTAGCATTAACCAATCTTTTTAATTCTTCCTTTGATTTTCTTTGAACTGGAGGTAATGTTGATATTGCCTTTCCGATAAACATTAAATCTCTGGGACGTTGTAATGTATGCCTGTAAATATAATTAAAGATTAGCTCATTTTCTCTAGTAAGCGTGTGTGTGACATAAAAATTCTTATCCCCAAAAAATCTTGCTATTGAATCTTTTTCATTCGGCGCGATCAAATTACCATCCTTCTCCTGCAATACGTTAAAATCAAAAATTGATCTTAAGTCATTATAATTATAAGTTATTGCAGAGCGGGTATCTGGGTACTGCAGCGACATAAGATCATTTTTTACAAACAAATCGTATGCCTCCTTTCGAATAGACGCATAAATTTTAATGTTATGATTTTGTCTGCCAATTAAATATATTGCGTCAATTAATCCCATTTGAGCATTCAACCAAACATCCGCCCCATACTTAGATGTCTGAATAATATTATTAAAATGCTCGTCAATATTATCAATAAAAATTGCAACCGAATCACCCACTTGCTTCATTTTAACAGCAAGTAGTTTGTTTACAAAATCAAAGCAATCCTGCAGACCATCCTTTCCAATATCGTACAGATTTATAAAACAATCTGTAACACCGTTAATTATTTCACTTCTAAGTAATTCTGTGACCTTATTGTCGGTGTTCGAACTGGCAATGATTTTTTCAATTTCAGCACCACTGCAAAACTTTTTTATAATTGTAGTATATATACTTGCCTGCCAAATCATTGGCCATACCTCATAAGATGAGGCAAGGTAGCCTATTTCATTTTCCGTGAGATTTGCTTTACCTGGCGGAACTTCAACCATAATATTTTCATTTTCTGGAAGAATAGTAACTCCTCTAGTTTGACTCTGAAGAATAAATCTTTTTGCCTTTAAAAGAAGTGTTTTCCCGAAACCTTTTGTTGCGACGACGAAATTCTTATTATCTCGCCTAATATCGAGAAACTCTTTGATTTCACTTGTTCTATACAGATAATTCCTTATGAAAGCCTCATCCACATTGACATTAACCGCATCAAAAAGCCAAGCGCCCACTTTTCCCTCCTCAATACGCAAGAACATGATGCCCTTCGGGCAAGAGCAAATCCGGGGACTATATCAATTAAAAAATCCGGGGACACCATACCCATTCCCCTTATGGCTATAAATTTAATCAGCATGGTGTCCGCGGATTTCCCTCGGGATGATGTCCCCGGATTTCCCGCAGATTTCTGGCAGGAATTCCGGGGACAGTATATCCAGGAATTCCGGGGACAGTATATCCATTCCCCTTTATGGAGGAATCCCCAATTAACCGTGGCTTCATACCGGCAACTTTGCCCCGCACGAAGCCAACCATTGTCGAAGCGCAGTATTCATCTCTTCCCGCCAATTGCTACCCCTGGCTTGCAGGGCCAGGAATACGTCCAGGTCCAGGCCCGGATTGCTGGATGATGGACCCGTTCGAATCAACCGGTTGCCTTCGTAAAGGTCAGACTTGGCGAGCCACTCTTCCGTCAAATCCGGGGCATCGTCCGGATCAGTCCAGTTGGTCTCGGAAACATCGCTGTTCGCGTTCATTGGCTTTCCTCATGGAAATGATGCGACGGAACTCACCTCGCACCGTCCAGACTACCACCACAACTCGGTCGTCAAGATACCCCATGGTTACTTGACGCAGCTCTCCGTAATCCCATCGATCATCGCGAACCGTGATATGTCGTGAAGTGAGAACCTCTTCAGCCCGTTCGAAATCAAGGCCTCTCTCCAATAGTGTCTTCGCCCGCTTCTGGGGATCATAGATCAACTTCATAATACAGGCAAACCCGGAAAGCTCATACTCCCTTCCCCATCTTGACGAATTCTCAGGCAAGGAAAGCCAAGATCCCTCGCGCCCCTATCCGGGATTTCCAACAGATCAACTATAGATGGCCCCGTTCGAATCAACCGGTTGCCTTCGCAAAGATCGGACTTGGCGAACCACTCTTCGGTCAAATCCGGGGCATCGTCCGGATCAGTCCAGTTGCTCCCGGTAACATCGCTGTTTGCGTTCGTTGGCTTTCCAATCGGAAGCCAAGCCACCGCTTTCCGGCAACCACTTGCAAAACATAACGTCAAATCAAGCAAACCATGGCACGAAAGCATGATCGATAAGGAGAAACGATCAGCGTCTTTCACCACCAAGCCCACAACCCCGGACAGATTCAGTCAGCGGATTGGGCCACTCCGAGGAGCAGGCGCCCCTCGCAACAATCCTTCCGTTGACAGGTCTTCATCAAGCTCTTCCCAATGGATGCCATAGCCCCCGCCACAGGTTTCCCACTTATCCCGTTGGGCAGGCGTTGCTCCGGACAGTTTTGGAAAGCAAGCCAAAGGAGCGGTAACCTCTCTCCCATTCATCAAGCCCACTCGGAGGCTTTCCGCTGTCAGTGAAACAAACTCAACTCGCTCACCGGTATTTGGAGCCATCCTATCCATTCCAAACTCCGAACCTCCCTGACTGTCGAGCATTTACTGGCTTTGGAAGGAGGGAAATTGTGTCGTTCATTGGAGATTGCCAGATGGGTTGGAGAGAAGTCAACGCCTTTTTCGCCTCTCTATATTTTCAGGACGTCAACTATCCGGACAAACAATTCTTCAAGTAAATTCGGAATTTTAAAATCAAAAAAGCCGCTTTAAGAAGCGGCTTTTTTGATTTTAAATCAATAGGATAGCAAGAGTGGTGGGCCTACCAGGATTCGAACCAGGGACCGACCGATTATGAGTCGGCTGCTCTAACCGCTGAGCTATAGGCCCGTAAAGACGGGTGTTCGGGCAGGCTTCCGGGGGGCTCTACCGGGAAAGAAGGTGGCAAGTGCAGTCATTCACCGGACCCCTCACCCCGGCCCTCTCCCGGAGGCAGAGGGCGAACGGCTGAATCTCTTCCGGATTTCCGGACCAGGGCGCGTTTGCTGGGTGTCGCGTTTGTGTTTAACCGACTGTTCGGAGGTGTCATTCCGCAACGGCCAAGTCGAATACAACGGCAACACCCCGGGGCGCTGCCCCAGACTCCGCCGAGGGGGATAATCCCCCCCGGACCCCCGTATTTATCAAGACTCCAGGAAGCTGCGCAACTTCCTCGACCGCGTGGGATGGCGCAGCTTGCGCAAGGCTTTGGCCTCGATCTGCCGGATGCGCTCCCGCGTCACATGAAACTTCTTGCCAACCTCCTCCAGCGTATGGTCCGTCGGCAAACCAATGCCGAAACGCATGCGCAGTACATTCTCCTCCCGACTGGTGAGGGTCTTGAGAACCCGACCCGTCGTATCCCGCAAATTCGACATGATCGCCATGTCCGACGGCGACAACATCGACTTGTCCTCAATGAAATCCCCCAAATGGGAGTCCTCTTCATCCCCTACCGGCGTCTCCAGGCTGATCGGTTCCTTGGCAATCTTCAATACCTTGCGAACCTTCTCCAGCGACATCTCCATACGCTCGGCAATCTCCTCCGGCGTGGGCTCCCGCCCCATCTCCTGAACCATCAGCCGGGAAGTGCGCACCAGCTTGTTGATGGTCTCGATCATATGCACCGGAATACGAATGGTGCGCGCCTGATCCGCAATCGATCGGGTAATCGCCTGCCGTATCCACCAGGTGGCATAGGTGGAGAATTTATAACCACGCCGCCACTCGAACTTGTCCACCGCCTTCATCAAGCCGATGTTGCCCTCCTGAATCAGATCCAGGAACTGCAACCCCCGGTTGGTGTACTTCTTGGCAATGGAGATGACCAGCCGCAGATTGGCCTCCACCATCTCCTTCTTGGCCTGAATCGCCTTGCGCTCCCCGTCGATCACCCGACGATGCGTGGCCTTCAACTCCGCAATGGTCTGCCGCGCCTCGGTCTCCAAACCACGCAACCGCGCCTGACAATGGTTGAACGGCTCCGACCTGCCCCGCAACCGCTCCCATCCATCCCGCGACGGACCCGCAACCGCCGACAACCAGCCCTCATCCCCCTCGTTGCCCGCAAAACGCTCCACAAACTCCATCTTGGGCAGATTCGACTGATCCACCAGACGCAGAATCTCCCGCTCGCTCTCGCGAATCCGCTCCACATAATCCTTGAGCTTGCGCACCAGGCGGTCCATCTGCTTCGGCGAAAAGCGAATGGAGGCCACCATCTCCACAATCTTCTCCTTGTGGTGCAGGTACTCCTTCTCCTTGCGCTGCAACACCTTGCGGTGATCCTTGGCCCGAGCCTCCTCCAGCTCCTGCTTGAGCTGCTCCAGAATCCGGCTCTCCTCGGCAATGGCGTCAAAGGCGCTCTGCGTGGTCTGCAACAGCTCGTCCAGCGCCGGATCGTTCTCCTCCGGCAGCGGCGGCTCGTCCACCTCCTCCACGCTCACCGGCTCCCGCTTCGGCTCGCCCTCGCTCTCCTCTTCCCCCTCACCCGAAGCCTCGACCTCCAGAAGATCCGCCTCCGGCTCCTCTTCAATCTCCTCTTCGCCCTCCCCCGTCGGGGAGGAGATGTCCAACACATCCCTCAGCGAAACCTCGCCATTGCGCAGCCGGTCCGCCAGAAGCACAATCTCCTGAAACGTCGACGGCGCATCGCAAATGGCCGCGATAACCTCGTTGCAGCCCTCCTCGATGCGCTTGGCAATGACAATCTCCCCCTCACGGGTGAGAAGATCCACCGAACCCATCTCCCGCAAATACATGCGCACGGGATCGTCGGTCTTGCCCAGATCGATGTCCTCAATGGCCGTATCAGCCCCCTTGAGGAAGTCCTCTTCGTCCTCCAGCTCCTTGTCGAGACCGATCTTGTCGAGACCGCGCCCTTCATCCATGTCCGGGCCGAGATCGTCCACCAGATTGATGCCCATGTTGTCCAACACGGCCACCACATCTTCTATCTGGTCCGCGGTATGAACATCCTCCGGGAGCATGTCGTTGACCTCGTCAAAGGTCAAAAACCCCCGTTCCTTGCCGCGTTCGATCAGCTGCTTCATATGGGAAGATTTGGCTTCGTCCATATCCGAATCGTGTCCAGTAAAGGGGTTCATCAGTGAATCACCGCCATGCGTTGCCGTTGCAACCGGGCAATCTCGTTGCGTAAGGCATTATGTCTCTTCATGTTATTATCTATTTCGATACCCTGTTTAATAATTTGACTGAGTTCCTGCAACTCTTCCTGAAGATGACGCAACTGGCAGGTCAACAGGCAACCCTGGAACTCGCGACGAGGTTCCTCGGGCGTTTCACTTTCGGCGGACAGAATCCGACGACCCACCTCCTGGAGCGAAGGAGGTAATTGTTGGATGGCAATGGCTTGAATTGGTTTCTCCTCCGACAAAATATCCGCGCCACCGATCAAACGGAGCAGCTCCGCGAGCAGGCGGTGCAGATGGGGATCTTCCAGATGCAACAGGCCCAACTCTTCCTCGAAATCGAACGCCAGTTCCGGATGACGCAGCAACAAAGCCAACATCACCTGTTCATAATTGCGGCTTGCCCGCCCCGCCACCGGGCCGTTCCACACCGGCTGCCGGGGACGCGGCGTCTGAAAGGCCGGCATGGGCCTGCCGCGTTCACCCAACAGCCAGGAGGGTTCCAGGTCGAGCCGTTGGCCCAGACTCTCCGCGAACAGGTTGCGCAACAGCGCGTCCTCGATGCGTTGCAGATGGGGACGCAGGCGATGGGTGCAGGTGGCGCGTCCTTCGGGCCCGCCGAGGTTCAGCCCGGCGGCGCACTGGTCGAAGAGCATATCCGCCGGCGAGGTGGGATGCGCCGCCACCCGTTGCCAGCCTTCCAGCCCCTGACGCCGCACCAGGGTATCCGGGTCGTCCCCGTCCGCCAGAAACAGGAAAACCATCTGCCTGTTGCCCCGCAACAGCGGCAACGACATCTCCAGCACCCGCCACGCCGCCTTGCGACCTGCGCCATCTCCGTCGAAGCAGCAGACGATGCGCTCCGTCGACTTCCACAACATCAGCAACTGGTGTTCCGAAACCGCCGTGCCCAGGGGAGCCACCGCGTGGCCGATTCCCGCCTGGTCGAGGGCGATGACATCCACATACCCTTCCACCAACAGCATCTCACCGGCCTTCTGCCCCGGCCCGTGGGCCTGATGCAGATTGAAGAGCAGCCGTCCCTTCTGAAACAGCGGCGTCTCCGGCGAGTTGATGTATTTGGGCTGCTCATCCCCCAGGGAGCGCCCCCCGAAGGCCACGCAACGCCCCCGCTCGTCGTGGATGGGAAACATCAGCCGGTTGCGGAAGCGGTCGTAGCTCGCGCCGCCCTCCTCCTTGCGAACCAACAGCCCCAGCACCTCCAGACGGGCTTCCACCTCGACCCCGGAACCGAACCGCTCCACCAGATGCCGCCAGCCCGGAGGGGCGAATCCCAGTTCGAAGCGTTGTATCGTGGCCGCCTGCAAACCGCGTTTTTCCAGATAATCCCGCGCCACCCCGCCCCGAGGTCCGGCCAACTGGGTGGCGTAATACTGCTTGGCCAGGGTCATGTCGCGATACCGCTGCTCCAGCTCCTGCCGACCGGGCCCCTGTTGCCCCTCTCCCGCCTTGCGGGTTGGAACCTCAAGGCCTACACTCCGGGCCAGCTCTTCCACCGCTTCCGGGAAAGAGACCCCTCGAATGCGCATCAGGAAATGAATGGCATCTCCACCGACACCACATCCGAAACACTTGAAAAAGCCCTTCTCCGGGTGAACATTGAAAGAGGGCGTCTTCTCGTGGTGAAATGGACACAGGCCCAACCAGGAGGAACCGCTCTTTTTCAGCGCCACATGGGCGCGCACCAATTCGAGAAGATCGGCACGCTGACGCAGGGCGTCCAGAAATGTGGGTGGGAAAACGTCCATGTTCCAGCCGGGGCGCAAGAACCAGTGGCGATCAACGACGCTCTGTTGACCGTGGCGGCGAAATCCCGCCGACGCTATTCGCGGCCAGGACTTCCGGTTCCGGAGCGGGGACCGCCGTGAGGTTCCGGCGCTGGTCCTGCCCGACTCCGGGCTTCCCGATAACGGAAGATGAACGATGCCCTTTCACAGCCGATCAGGTATCGACCCACTTCTCTGAACCGGTCGCAACAGCAACCGTTGCAAAAAACACGCCGAGTGCGGTAACCATAAAGACAATAACCCCCGACAGGCGGGGGTTATTGGTAATCTGCAACTATACCGCGCTACCGCCTCTTCCGCAACTTATTTTTTCAGCCCCTCGGGGCCTTTTTTGTCACAACCGGACCAAGGAGAACAAACGATGTCCACCGCATTACGCTATCTGGCCAGTGTTCGGCCCGAAGCCGCCACACATCTGCTGGAGTTCTACAAGCACAGCACCCGTGCCCTGGACGACAAGACCCGGCACCTCATTCAGATTGTCACCAAGGTCGTGGCCGGAACGGAACGGGGTCTGCGTCAATATGCCCCCAAGGCCTACAAGGCCGGAGCTTCCAAGGAGGAGATCCTGGATGCGGTTCTGATGGCCTTCCCCGCCTCCGGATTGCCCAAGGTGCTGGAAGCCCTGGAAATCCTGCAGGAGATGGATCTGGTGCCCCCGTCCCCCGGTGAGAAATCCGAGAAGGGCCCCAATGATCTGGGAGCCCTGGTTGATTTTCCCATCGGGCACATGCAGTGCGTCAAACGGCCCGACGGGGATCTGATCCTCTTCCGCCTCGATGAAAGCCGGGTGCGGGTCTATCACAGCCGTTGTCCCCATTCCAAGGCCACCTTGTGCAAAGGGGTGGATCATGGGGACCATGTGGAGTGCCGGGTTCACAACTGGAAGTTCGATCTGGCCAGCGGCAAGTGCCTCGGACCCGATCCCGAAGGCAAGGCGGGGATGTCGGAGGTCGCAGTAACCGTTCAGAACGGACACGTTCTCCTGGTCGAGTAATGAACACCGGGGTTCGGGGGGGGATAATCCCCCCGACAGGTCGAGGGCAGCGCCCTGGGACACAGCCTCTGGCCTTTCGGCTCGCCCAGCTGACGGCCATCCTTTTCGGCGACCTCTTGCCGAATAGGATGGCCTGAAAGCGAGCCCGCCATGGGTCGCACCCTGGGCCGATCGTCCGTTTGATCGGCCCAGGGCGCAACCGGATTGCCCGCGAAAGACGACCACCGTCCGGCCCCCCTGAAAGCGAATCGGTGAGACTGATTCGCTTTCAGGGGGTAATAAAATACCCGCCGGGTCGCCGAACCTCCGGGAAAAAGCCCCCGGAGGTTCGGCTCCCGTTTGTTGGGCGGGGAGAGTCAAAAGAGACGGGATAAAGTCAACAGAAGCAAGAAAAAGTCAAAAGAGGCAGGAACAAGTCAAAGGACAGAACATTTCCTTTTTTTGATACTTAAAGGATAACATATTGAACGGCGCGTCAGCCCTGCCGGGTCACCATGGGGCCGACGTGCCGCCCGCCCAGAATATGGACATGGATGTGAAATACCTCCTGCCCACCATGACCTCGGGTGTTGATGATCACCCGATACCCGTTCTCACCCAATCCCAACTCCCGCGCCACATGCCCCGTCCGCTCCAGCAAATGCCCCGCCATAGGCCGCTGCTCCGGCGTGAGATCATCCAACGTGGCCACATGCTGCTTCGGAATCACCAGCACATGAACCGGCGCCTGGGGATGAATGTCGTGAAAGGCAATCACCCCCTCATCCTCGTAAATCCGTTTGGCCGGGATATCCCCCTTGACGATACGGCAAAAAAGACACTGTTCGCTCGACATCTCTCCCCCTCGTCAGGAAAAATTGCCAAAAGCCGCCTGGGACAGCACAAAACCGAAAAGTCCGTAATCCTCCACGATATGCAATCCCAGAGAACTGTCCGTCACCCGCGCCACCACGAACTGAAAGCGATAGCTTTCCACATGATTTTCCCTGGGCAATACCGAACGCACCGCCGGCAGATCCATCTCCATGTTGACCGCGCCGGTGGCGAAACGGCTTTGCTGCACCTCGACCTCGAAGACCCCCCGTTCGCCCAACAACGGCCATTTGGGCTGGTAATCGCTCTCCACCAGCAAACCGGAGAGACTGACGTCCAAGGTGGCCGCCGTCAACTGCAGCCCGTTATGAAATTGCAAAAACAGGTTCTGCTGATGCGTGCGCCGTTCGGCGGTGCGCTTCTGATGCACCCGCTTTCCCGACTTGCCGAAACGCTCCACCAGAACCTGCAACACCCGGTCGGGGGGAATCTCCAGGTTGGCGAGCAATACCAGCACATGGAACAGCAGATCGGCCCCCTCTTCACAAATGGCGGACTGATCCTGGGTCTTGACCGCCAACAGCAGCTCCAGGGACTCTTCGTTGACCTTCTTGAGCAGATAGTCCTCCCCACGGGAGAAAAGCTCCGCAGCGTAAGAGGAGTCGGGATCCGCCCCCTTGCGTTGCAACAGAACGGAATAGAGATCCTTGAGGATGGTTTCGATGGTGGTGGGTTTCATGGTCCGTAGATCTCCCGGGGATCCTTTTCCACGGGAGCCAGCTCCCGCCAGCCATCGGGAAGCGCCTCCCGGTAAAAACAGCTGCGGTGCCCCGTATGGCACGCCACACCCACCTGCTCCACCCGCAGCAGCAGGGTATCGCCGTCGCAATCGAGACGCACCCCGCGAACATGCTGCACATGGCCCGAACTCTCCCCCTTGCGCCAGAACTGCTTGCGGCTGCGGGACCAGTAGCAGGCGATTCCGGTGGCCAGGGTTTCCGCCAGAGACTCGCGGTTCATCCAGGCCATCATCAGCACTTCGCCCGTATCATGCTGCTGGGCAATGGCGGGAACCAGACCATCGGCGTTGAATTTCACGGCATCGAGATCCAGCATGGCTCGGCCACTCCTCGAAAAACGGCATATCTGTTCAGGTATACGGGGGTTCGGGGGGGATTATCCCCCCCCGACGGGTCCAGGG
>JADGAQ010000101.1 GCA_015231925.1 Magnetococcales bacterium | reverse complement strand
CGACGGGGGCCGGAAGCAGCAGGGCTGCGGCCAGAGTGGTCAGACCCGCCGCGCCCGCAGCCAGCGAAAGGAGGAACGGCCCCACCACGCCGCGATGGCTGCCCCGGAACAGCCGTTCCACCAGGGCCACGCGACGCCCCCGGCGGCGGTAATGCCGCTCCGCTTGCGCAGCGGCGCCCGGGGCGGGCTCTTCCCGTATGGTGTGGGCCGGTGTGACCACGATGGGACACAACGCCGAGGTGCAGGTGTCGTCCAACCCCTGCCAATGGATGGGCACCCCGAAGAATCCCGCCGCGCCCAGGGTTTCCACGTCGGGATGGCGCTCCTCCAGATGGCGGCGAATGCCCTCCTCCCGGTCGTCCATGCAGAAGACCAGCTGGGCGGCGGGCCGCTCCTCCCGGCTGCGGAATCGCCCCCGGAAACGATTGGCGTGCAGCGCCCGCAGGATCATCTCCCGATAGGTGCGTTCGTAAGCCTGCAACCAGATGAAACTGGCCTTCTCCTCATGCAAGGCCTCCAGGCAGGAGAACCACCCCTGCAGCTCCTCCTCGGGCAAAGCCTGCAGCTCCGCGCCGCAAACGCCCCGGTACTGCGCCAGTTGAAACAGTTGCCAGGCCCGTTCCTGTCGCCGCTGCACCGGTTCCCCTTGCGGGCTGGAGCGCCAGTGCAAGGCCAGACAGGCCAGGGTATGCCAGGCATCTTCCCGATGGGGCAACTCCGGGGAACGCTGCAGCAGCATGCGGGCCCGGGTGGAGAGGAACTCCGGCAGACCCGCCTCGAAGACCATCCAGCGCACCAGCATCTCGGAGCGATAGTGGCGGAAATACCAGGAGATGACCTGCAACTGGGGCTCGATGCCCCACTCCGAGCGGCAGAGGCGGATGGCCAGCAGCCTTTCCAGCACCACCCGCACCGCCAGGTAGTCGGTCAGGTTGATGCGGTTCGGCGCGAGTCCCATGTAACCGGGCTTGAGACTGCGCCACAGCACCATGCCGCCCCAGCCGGGCAACTCCAGGGCCAGGCGCTGCAGGTACTCCTCCCAACGCTCCTCGGCCAACCCCATGCGGGCCAGGCAGGTGGCGATGGTCTGCTCGGCCTCCTCGGGCAGATCCAGAAGGGTGTCGCGCCAGTCGGTGAGGTCGTCCAGGGGAAAACCGGTATCCTGCAGGGCCGAAGCCCGCCAGGAGGCGTAGAAACCCTTCTCCCGCGAAAGGTGGTGCCAGGAGGAGAAACCCTGGTCCAGAAAAGTGGCCAGATGGCGCAACAGATGGGTGCGCGCCGCTTCCAGGATATCCTCGCCGGTCAGGGTTTTCAGGAAACCCCGCAAGGTGTCGCTGCGCCCGATGCGCCACAGAAGCTCCTCCAGCAGGCGATCGCTCTCCTCCTTCAGAACCTCGTCGGCGCTTTGTTGGCAGGGCACGCCCTGCCCCTCCAGCAGGAAGGCGTCCGGGGCCCGCAACGAGCCTTCCAGTCCCAGTCGCCGGCAGCAGGCCTGCCACAGGTCGTCCAGCACCCGTGCCGGTTCGCCCAGACGGGCGAGTCTCCCCAGGCTCTCTTCCGGCAGGCCCGGAAGCCAATCGGAAAGCCCCTCCCCTTCGGCGATGCGCCAGGCCAGACGGGCTCCCGAAAGGGGCTCCATCTCCTGTTCCAGCAGGGTCAGCAGAATCTCCCGGCGGGTCGTATCCCCCAGCGGCTCTTGGGGGGAGAGGTCAGCCTCCCCGTCCAGAACCGCTTCGAGATCCTCCCGCCGAATGCGTCCCCCGCGACGCAGGGCGCGGAACTCCTTCAAGGGGAGATAACCCTTGAGCCCGGTGGTCTGTCGGGCCGCCGCCAGGGCCTGGGGAAAGTCCAGATGCTGATAGCCGTGCAGGGTGTTGTGATGCACGAAATCGGCCAGGGGCGCCTGTCCGGGCAACAGGTGCTCCAGATGATGCACCGCCCGGCGGATGTGGTCCAACGGGCTCGACGTGGGATCGGAGATACCGGAGTGGGATTCCATGGCCTCAGAAGAAGCGCTGCAATAGGGTGTGGAAACGATTGACGGAGCTGGCCACCATGTTCAGGGCGGGCGCAGGCACCAGTCCCAGCCCGAAGGAGACCACCGCCAGCAGGGAGGCCGCCAGGGTCTCCACGGGACGCAGATCCGGCAGGGCGTGCAGCGAGGCCTTCTCCTGCCCGGTGAAGAGAACGCTGACGGTGCGGATGGAATAGGCGGCGCCCACCAGCATGCCGGCGGAGAGCAGCACCACGGGCCAGCCCCAGCGTTGCAAACCGCCGATCAGGGCGTGCAGTTCCGCCACGAAGCCCGCCGAACCCGGCATGCCCACGGCGCTGACGAAGGCCAGAATGGTGAAAAAGGCCAGCTTCGGGGTAATGCGCAACAACGAACCGTAATCACCGATCTCACGGGTATGGGTGCGCTCGTAGAGCAGACCGATGAGCAGAAAGAGGGAGCCCGCCACCAGTCCGTGGGCGACCATCTGCATCACCGCGCCGGTGATGCCGTCGCTGGTCAGGGTGGCCAGTCCCAGCAGGACCACGCCCATGTGGCTGATGGAGGAATAGGCCACCATGCCTTTCAGGTCGCTTTGCCGCCAGGCCAGCAGTCCGCCGTAGATCAGGCTGATCATGGCCAGGGCGGCCAGCCAGGACTGCAGGGAGACCAGGGCGGCGGGCAGCATGAAGCCGGCGCGGATCAGGCCGTAGGAGCCCATTTTGAGCAGAACCCCCGACAGCAGGATGCTGACCGGACTGGGAGCCTCCACATGGGCCAGGGGCAGCCAGCCGTGCATGGGAAAGGTGGGCATCTTCACGCCGAACCCGATGAAAAGGCCCAGGAAAAGCAATACCTGGGTTTGGGCGGGCAGGGTTCGGAGCCCCTTGGCCATTTCGGTCATGTCGAAGGAGTGGATCTTGGCGGCGTCGAAGGCCCCCAGCAGGGCGATGAGCATGAAGACCGAGCCGCCCATGGTGTAAAGCACGAAGTTGAGGGCCGCCCGGGAGCGATTGGCCCCGCCCCAGCGGTTGATGAGGAAAAAGAGGGGCAGCAGGGTCAATTCCCAGAAGACGTAGAAGAGGGACCAGTCCTGGGACATGAAGACGCCCAGCATGGCCGCTTCCAGCAGCAGCATGGAGATGTAGTAGCTCTTGACCCGAAGGCGGATGGCCGCCGAGGCCAGGATGGCCACCAGGGCCAGCAGGGTGGCCAGCAGCACCATGGGCATGGAAAAGCCGTCCACCCCCAGGGAGTAGTAACTGCCCAGGCGCGGGTGCCAGGGCACCCGTTCCACGAATTGCAGCACCGCCAGGTCGGGATCGAAGCGCCAGGCGACGTAAAGGCTCCAGCCCAGGGCGGCTGAGGCCGCCAGCACCGCCAGGGGTCGGGCCAGTTGGAGGAAGCGCTCGGGCAGCAGGGCGATCAGCAGCACACCGGCCAGGGGCAACACCAGCAATATGGAAAGAATGATCATGGCCCAAACGGCGCACGAAGAGGCTGAACCTGCTCCGGCGCCGCTTCCTTGTTGATTATCCGTTGACAGAAGCGATAGGGGCCAGAAAATTTTAGGGGATGATCGTCGCCTTTTCCAGGGTATTTAACGGGCCTGCAGCGAAAATTCCGCCCATCCGGGGAGCGCTCGTCCCCTTGGCTTGAAATCGCAAGGGCTGACGGCTTTCGTCCCCGCCCAACTGACGGTAAATGGCTTCCAGGGCCATCTCCTCCGTGGGGAAGCAGGAGGTCTCCCCCCCCAGCTTGTCGAAGAGATGGGTGCGGCGCAGCACCTCCAGCACCTGACGCTTCAGGCCCGAGAAGACCAGGGCGATACCGTTGCCGCGCAGGCGTTCCGCCAGATGGGCGATGACCTCCTCCCCCGAGGCGTCGAGCTGATTGATGCCGTCGCCCACCACCAGGACGTGGGTCGCCGCAGGCCGCTCCGCCAGGGCGTTGAGCAGGCAGTCCTCGAAATAGGAGACGTTGGCGAAGAAGAGCTGCCCGTCGAAACGGATGACCACGATGCGCTCGTCGGTGGGCAGATGGGGATGGATTTTGATGTCGCGCAGGGTGCCGTCCTCGAAACGGCCCAGAATGGCCACCCGGGGCCGCATGGTACGATAGAGATAGAGTCCCAGGGCCAGCCCCGCACCCACCAGAATGCCTTCGTCCAAATGGGGTGCGAAACCGAGGGTGGCCAGGAAGGAGACCGCTGCGGCGATGCCGTCGTGGGGGTGGGCCTCCCAGGCGTGGTGAATGGCTTTGAAATTGATCAGTCCCACCACGGCCATCATGATGACCGCGGCCAGCACCGATTGGGGCAGATGGTAGAGCATGGGGGTCAGAAACAGCAGGGTGGCCAACACCATCAGGGCGGTGAAGACCGAGGAGAGGCCGGTTTTGGCCCCCGCGCCGAAGTTGACCGCGCTGCGGGAGAAGGAGCCGGAGGCGGGATAGGCCTGGCTGAAGCTGCCCACCAGATTGGCCATGCCCTGCCCGATCAGCTCCTGATTGGGGTCGAGGCGGTCACGGGTCTGGGCCGCCATGGCCTTGGCGATGGAGATGGCCTCCATGAAGCCCACCAGGGAGATGACCATGGCGGACGGCAGCAAGCGCATCACCTGGTCGAACTGCAGGGAAGGCAGGGACATGGAGGGCAATCCCTTGGGAATCTCCCCCACCACGGCTCCCCCGAGACCCTTGAAGTTCAGATACCAACTGGCCAGAGTGGTCAGGGAGACGGCGATCAGCACGTTGGGCAGTTTGGGCCGGTATTTCTTCAGGGTGAACATCAGGACGAAGGCCACCAGGCCGAAGGCCAGGGTCGGCAGGTGGGTCTTGTCGACCTGTTTCAGCACCTCCCAGATATCGAAGAGGAAATGGTCGCTGCGCCCCATCCTGACGCCGAACATCTTGGAAAGCTGGGACAAGCCGATGATCAGCGCCGCCGCGTTGGTGAAGCCGACGATGACGGGATGGGAGAGGAAGTTGACCACCACCCCCAGGCGCAACACCCCCAGGGCGAGTTGCACCACGCCCACCAGCAGGGAGAGCAGAATGGCCAGGGCGATGTAGGATTCGCTGCCCACCGGAGCCAGGGGCACCAGGGCCGAAGCGGTCAACAGGGAGACCACCGCCACCGGGCCGGTGGCCAGTTGTTTCGATGAACCGAACAGTGCGGCCACCACCACCGGCAGGAACGAGGCGTAGAGCCCGTAATAGGGTGGCAGTCCCGCCAGTTGCGCGTAGGCCATGGACTGGGGTATCAGCACCAGAGCGACGGTGATGCCCGCCACCATGTCGGCACGCAGCCACTCGCCGCGCAGGGGAAACCAGTGTAAAAAGGGCAGAAATCGTTTCAACGCTTCCATGGCAGGGCCGATCGACAAGAGGGTTGGGCATCATTTCACTCCCCGGAAGGCATCGCAGTTTCCGGACCAAGCCATTTTTAATAGATAAATGAGCAGGTTAGCTCAATTTTTCCAGCCCGACCCCTTTCCCGGAATGTTGCGTTCCGCAACACTCCCGCAAAGGAGGGGTGTTGCACTTGAAAAACATCCCTGAAATCAGGAGGTGGAAAGGATCCGCAGGAAATGTTGCAAAGTGAAATACCTCTGTTGCGGAATTTAACAGGTTGCCATGAGCCACACCTCCCACTCCCGGCAAAGACCCTCTGAAGATCCTCTCTGGGAAGAGCCCCCGTTCGACCCGGCGGAGATCGTGCCCGCGCGGGAACGAGATCTCGACGCGACGGAGGTGAGGTCTGACGAACCCGGCCTCGATGGCGGCATCGCGCCCGAGGTTGGCGAACCGGGTCTCGACGATGGTGAAGTCATTCTGGAAGGGGAGGTCGCCGAACCCCCGCCACCCACTGTCGCACCGGAAAGGGAACCGCCGCCCCGAACGCCGCCTCCCGCCCCGCCCCTCACCCCGCCGGACAAACCGGTGGGAGGGCGCTGGCGCACCCTCCGACGCGGACTGGTTCGTGGTCTGCTGGGGCTTTTCCTGGGGTATCAGCTCTGGTGTCTGGGCCACATTTTCTGGTGGCGGGAGCATGCCCCCACCTCCACCGCCTTCATGGCCGAAGGCTTGAAACGGCTGCAACAGAAGAACCCCGCCGCCACCCTTTCCCACATCTGGGTGCCTTACGAGGCCATGGCCACGCCGCTGAAACGGGCGGTGCTGGCGGCGGAAGATTCGGGATTTCGCGACCACTTCGGCTTCGACTGGAACGGACTGCACGCCGCGTTGGAAAGGAACCTGAACAAGGGTCGCATCGTTTCGGGAGGCTCCACCATCAGCCAGCAACTGGCCAAGAACCTGTTTCTCAGCTCCTCCCGCAGCGTGTGGCGCAAGGTCGAGGAGGCGTTGATCACCCTGATGCTGGAGTCGCTGCTCTCCAAACGGCGCATTCTGGAGATCTATTTGAACTGTATCGAATGGGGCAACGGCGTCTACGGCATCGAAGCCGCCGCCCGCCACTATTACAAGATCAGCGCCGCCGAACTGACCCCCGGCCAGGCCGCCACCCTGGCCAGCATGATCCCCCAACCCCGCTACTTCGACCGGGTGCGCCATGCCGCCAGTCTGAAACGCAAAAGCGCCATCATCGCCAAACGCATGAGCATGGTGAAACTGCCCGGGTAACGATGAATAATGATATAATCTAATTCCCTATTCAAGATTGCTGAGGTCCGATTGGAATTATCCCCTCTGCGGGACTTCGGGCAACCCCCAAGAACTCCATCTCTAGCATTCAAAATATGCTTGCGCACCACTCAGGATCATGAAAGAGTATTACTTCATCATCTCTGCTTACGTCACTCAGGCTAGACGTTGGAAAAGCGTGCCCTTCCTGGCCAAATCATCGGCTGTAGGGTGATTGCGATTTTCCTCCACGCATGGGAAAAAGAGGTATTTTGTGACCTAGGCCAATTTCTTTTCTACTTCTTTCATGGTAATGTTCAGCCGCTAATCATGATAACATTCGAGTCGAAAAATGATTTCAAGAAAAATGACTTCGGTAGAGCATATGATCAAAAAAAGTGATATTTCCGTTGCAAAAATGGAGTCCGTCAGGCTGCTGAAACCTGAATACAATGCGCGAAGCTCACAATCTATCCATTGAGCATGGAAGGTCTCTACGGGTCAGCTTTTATTCGCTACGGTCTCGTCATCTGCGAGCCTTTTTCCTTCAACTCTGCCACGGACAATCAGAGGAAGCCGGAAAACCGCTGCCGTCTTCATCACAAATGACTCCAATAGCAACTTCGTCGAAGAATGCACCGTGAGGCTGCTTGTGTCGGGTTTTGATTTCCCGTCAGAGCCGTCTGCGGCGACAATCCCCGATCCGACCCGGCCATGAGGCGGCTCGACAATTTGAAAGAGGAACATCAGGAAGGGCATATGATCAATTGTGGTTCGGAATGGCACCGGTGGGATCCCCATATCCATGCGCCAGGCACTCTAATCAACGATCAGTTTGGTGGCAGCGACCCATGGAAACCGTATCTTCAGAGCCTTGAAGGCCAGACGCCGAAGATCGAGGCGATCGCCGTCACCGACTATTATGTCACCGACATCTACGAAGAAATCGTCAAGCATAAGGCCGCCGGTCGATTGCCCGGCGTGCTTATCTTCCCCAATATTGAATTGCGCTTAGATGTGGCCGCGAAATCTGGCTTCGTGAACATCCACCTACTGGTCAGCCCCGAAGATCCCAACCACCTGACCGAAGTGAAGCGTGTCCTTAACCGCCTAGAGTTTCAAGCCTTCAATGACAGATTCAACTGCACGCGCGAAGAGTTGATCAAACTGGGCAAGAAGGCCAACTCAACAATTTCCGATGATGGTGTAGCGCTCGGACACGGGGCGACGCAGTTCAAAGTCAACTTTACACAACTGCGCGAGGTCATCACTACAAGCGATTGGGCAAAGAAGAACATCCTGATCGCCGTCGCGGGCAGCGAAGGAGATGGCACGTCAGGCATCCGCCAAGCCGCCGACGCCACTGTCCGCATGGAGATTGAGAAGTTCGCCCACATCATCTTCTCTGGCAGTCCACAGCAGCGTGAATTCTGGATCGGGCAGCGCGCCGCGACGGTCGAGGATCTGCGGGCAAAATATGGCGGATGCAAGCCTTGTCTTCACGGTAGCGACTCTCATGACCTGAAATCCGTAGGTCAGCCTGTTGGAAACCGCTTCTCGTGGATTAAGGGTGCCTTGGAGTTCGATGCCCTCCGTCAGGCCTGCATCGACCCCGAGGGCCGGGCTTATGTCGGTGAACAGCCGCCCCGCTCGGCCATGCCATCGCAGGTCATTTCTCGCGTTAGAATTGACAATGCGGATTGGGCCGCCACCCCAGACATCCCGCTTAATCCCGGACTCGTTGCCATCATCGGGGCGCGAGGCTCTGGAAAGACGGCGCTGGCCGATGTGATCGCAGCCGGATGTGACGCAATAACAACAAGCGGTTGGGAGACCGACGCGAACATCAGCGCTTCGTTCCTGGCACGTGCGCGAAAACTGATCGGTAATGCGACTACTACACTGACATGGGGCAATGGCGAAACGGTCAGTCGCTCGCTCGATGGCAGAGACTCCAACAGCCATATGTCTTTTCCCCGCGTCCGGTATCTCTCCCAACAATTCGTCGAGGAACTGTGCTCTGCAAAGGGCGTCTCCGACGGTCTGGTGGAGGAGATTGAGCGTGTAATCTTCGAATCCCACACCCAGGATGACCGCGACTGGGCGATGAATTTCTCCGAATTGCGCGACATGAAAACTTCCCGCTTCCTGCAAGCACGCGAGCGGGAAGCCCAGGCAATCGTCGACATCTCGAACCGCATCGCCATCGAAATCGAAAAGGAAGGCCAAGTCACCTCGCTGGACCAACAGGTCGGCGAGAAGAGGAGGATAATCGCCAACTTAACAACCGACTGCACTAATCTCGTTGTCAAAGGCACGGAGAATCATGTCGCCCGACATACCCAACTCAGAGAGGCGGCGCAGAAGCTCGCCTATAAAATCCAGGCCTTTTCGAATCAGCGCCGCACCTTCGTTGCCTTGCAGGACGAGGTTCTCAGCATGCGCACTACAGGTGCCCCGGAACTGCTCCGCCAAACTCAATCGCGACACTCCATGAGTGGGTTGAGCCTCCAACAGTGGGACGAATTTCTGCTCATCTACAAAGGGAATGTCGACCAGAGCCTTACGGGCTACATCGAATGGGTAGATGGCGAGATCCACAAACTGAACGGCGTTCCACCTCTGCCCGGTGATCCGAACGTAGTGCTGATCGGCGACGACGCAGACATCTCGACTCTTCCGCTCGCCCATATCACCGCCGAACTGACTCGCCTTGAAGCTCTCCTTAGTGCTGACAAGCTCATCCGTGATCAATACGCAAAACTGACCGCCCGCATCGCGCAAGAGAATGCCGCTCTACAGACCCTCCAAAATAAACTCACCGAAGCGCAAGGTGCTGCAGCGCGCTGGAGGGACCTTCAGGGCGAACGTTTGAGGGCCTATGGCCGCATCTTCGAGGCAATTATTTTTGAGCAGAATGCTCTCGATGGCCTCTACGCGCCTTTGATGAAGCGGCTTGAGGCGTCATCAGGTACGCTCAACAAGCTTAGCCTCTCGGTTCGAAGGATCGCCGACGTCCATACCTGGGGTTCGATTGCCGAAGAAAAACTTCTCGACCGGCGCAAGACTGGGCCTTTCTACGGCCGCGGGAAGCTGATCAGCCTTGCTACCGAAGCCCTCAAGCCCGCCTGGGAAACAGGCTCGGCGTCCAAGGTTCTTGCCGCCATGAATAACTTCATTGACCTTTATTCGAAAGACCTGTTGGCCCATGCACCTGACCCACAGACGCAGCCTGTCGAACGCCGAGATTGGTTGAAGCAATTCGCGCAGTGGCTCTTCAGCACCGACCACATCACTATCCGGTACGAGATATGTTATGATGGCGTCGACATCCACAAGCTCTCACCCGGCACACGGGGCATCGTCCTGCTGCTTCTTTATCTTGCGCTGGACGATACAGACGATCGGCCTCTGATCATCGACCAACCTGAGGAAAACCTCGATCCAAAGTCCGTCTTCGACGAACTGGTCGCACTCTTTATTAAAGCAAAGACGAAGCGTCAAGTGATCATAGTGACGCACAACGCCAACCTCGTCATCAACACCGACGCTGATCAAATCATCGTGGCGGAAGCCGGCCCACACCCGGAAGGCGGCCTGCCGCTGATTCGGTATGAGGCGGGGGGGTTGGAAAACGCATCGATTCGCAAGGCCGTCTGCGACATCCTGGAGGGCGGCGAAATCGCCTTCCGCGAGCGGGCACGACGCCTTCGTGTCCACTTAGATCGATAGATCGGGAATGACGGCCAGCGAGATGTTAACTTTTCAATTAATCCTGTAAATCCATACAACTAAACGATAATTTAAATATTTTTACGTGTTGACAGAAAAACAAGCCGCCTTAGTAAAAATAATTCAGATTTTTATATTTTTCACTTAAGGCACTCTGGCTAGCCGTTTGAAACCGTCTCCTGCGGGGGACAAGACAATGAGCCACACCTCCCACTCCCGGCAAAGACCCTCTGAAGATCCTCTCTGGGAAGAGCCCCCGTTCGACCCGGCGGAGATCGTGCCCGCGCGGGAACGAGATCTCGACGCGACGGAGGTGAGGTCTGACGAACCCGGCCTCGATGGCGGCATCGCGCCCGAGGTTGGCGAACCGGGTCTCGACGATGGTGAAGTCATTCTGGAAGGGGAGGTCGCCGAACCCCCGCCACCCACTGTCGCACCGGAAAGGGAACCGCCGCCCCGAACGCCGCCTCCCGCCCCGCCCCTCACCCCGCCGGACAAACCGGTGGGAGGGCGCTGGCGCACCCTCCGACGCGGACTGGTTCGTGGTCTGCTGGGGCTTTTCCTGGGGTATCAGCTCTGGTGTCTGGGCCACATTTTCTGGTGGCGGGAGCATGCCCCCACCTCCACCGCCTTCATGGCCGAAGGCTTGAAACGGCTGCAACAGAAGAACCCCGCCGCCACCCTTTCCCACATCTGGGTGCCTTACGAGGCCATGGCCACGCCGCTGAAACGGGCGGTGCTGGCGGCGGAAGATTCGGGATTTCGCGACCACTTCGGCTTCGACTGGAACGGACTGCACGCCGCGTTGGAAAGGAACCTGAACAAGGGTCGCATCGTTTCGGGAGGCTCCACCATCAGCCAGCAACTGGCCAAGAACCTGTTTCTCAGCTCCTCCCGCAGCGTGTGGCGCAAGGTCGAGGAGGCGTTGATCACCCTGATGCTGGAGTCGCTGCTCTCCAAACGGCGCATTCTGGAGATCTATTTGAACTGTATCGAATGGGGCAACGGCGTCTACGGCATCGAAGCCGCCGCCCGCCACTATTACAAGATCAGCGCCGCCGAACTGACCCCCGGCCAGGCCGCCACCCTGGCCAGCATGATCCCCCAACCCCGCTACTTCGACCGGGTGCGCCATGCCGCCAGTCTGAAACGCAAAAGCGCCATCATCGCCAAACGCATGAGCATGGTGAAACTGCCTGGATAACGGCGCCTTCAGGGAATTATATAAATATTAACAAGACGGAGACGCCTTTAATTTTTTGATTTTCAATATGTTATCTTTTATAAATTAAAAAAAGGAAATGTTCTGTCCTTTGACTTACTCCTTATCCTTCATTCAGACTATTCCGATCCATCCTTTCGCCGTTTTTCCATTGGCTCCACTTCAGGACAACCCAGGCCGTGTACCCGGGCAATGACCCCAAAGGCATGCGCCGTCAGCACGGGATCCCCCTCCGCCATGCAGGCATCCAGATAGAGCGACATCTCTTCCGCCGACTTGAGATAGTCAGCGGCATCGTAAAGGGAATACACCTCCGCCATGTTTCATCTCCATTCCCTCGCATTCGAGAAACAATTGCAAAACGGCCTTGCAGCAAGTAGGTACGATCTAAAAACAGGATAACGGAAAAGTCAAAGGATAGAACATTTCCTTTTTTTACTATTAAAAAGATAACATATTAAAAGTCAATAAATATCTAGCCGCCCGGCTCCGGGAGCATGGCAACTCCCCCATGGAATTCCCCAAAAACCACCATGGCAGAATGGATATTTTTCTGGAAATAATTCCCATTCGTTGCTATAGTTCCCGCCATCCGACACCTTGATTGGTTTATCACTCCGAAGGAAGAAACGAAATGAGCTTCCTGTCTCATTTGGCTTTGCGTGGCAAGTTCCTGTTGCTCATGATCTTTCCCCTCCTGGGGTTGCTCTGGTTTTCGGGCCAGGAGTTGACCAGCCGTCTGCATCAGGCCCGGCAGGGTCAGGCCATGGAGGAGATGGTGGCACTGGCGGTGCGGTTGAGCGCCGTGGTGCATGAGATGCAGAAGGAGCGTGGCCTGACCGCCGGTTTCCTGGGCAGCTCCGGCAAACGCTTCGGCCCGGAACTCTCCTCCCAACGGGAGTTGACCGACAAGCAGATCAAGCTGCTCGACACCTTTCAGAGCGGCTTTGCCAAAGAGCGCTTCCCCGCCTCCCTGGGTCACGGCCTCTCCGAGATCGGCGCCACGTTGCGCCGCCTGAGCGATATCCGCCGTCAGGCCGACAGCCAGAGCGGCAACCCCGGCGAAACCATCGGTTTCTACACCGGTTTCAACGCCGCCGCCCTGGAACTCGCGGGCAGCCTCTCCTCCCTTTCCGCCGACGTGGGTTTGAGCGCCGCCACCGCCGCTTATGCCAACTTCCTCCAGGCCAAGGAACGCACCGGGTTGGAACGGGCGCTGCTCAACACCACCTTCGCCAAAGGGGCCTTCGCGCCCCAGGCCCTGGCCCGGCTGCATCAACTGATCGCCGATCAGGAGACCTACCTGAAGGTCTTCCACGGCTTCGCCACCACGGCACAGATTGCCCTGCTGAAGGAAAAAATGGGCGACCCCGCCATCGCCGAAGTGGCCCGCATGCGGCAAATCGCCCTGGACAAGGCGGTCGAGGGTGACTTCGGGGTCGAACCCAACCTCTGGTTCACCACCATCACCCGCAAAATCGAACGGCTCTTCGAGGTGGAAAGCCGCCTCTCCGCCGATATCGAAAGCCGGGCCAGAACCCTTCGGACCGCCTCGGAACAGGCGCTGTGGCTCTCCGGTTCCTTCATCGGGTCCATTCTGCTGCTGACGCTCCTCCTGTCGGTACTCATGCTGCGCATTATCCTGAGGCAGTTGGGCGGGGAGCCGGATCAGGTCATGCAGCAGGTGGAGCAGGTGGCCAAGGGGGATCTCTCCCGCCGCGCGGAGGAGGGTCGCACCGGTATTGTCGCCGCCATGGGGCAGATGGTGCATAATCTGCGCACCACCATCCACACCATCATGAATATCGGCGAACTGGTGATTCAGGAGAGCGCCTCCATTTCGGAGAGTTCCTCTCTGGTATCCCGAGGTACCTCCCAGCAGGCGGCGGCCATCGAGGAGACCTCCGCCGCCATGGAGCAGATGACGGCGGCCATCGCCAATACGGCGCAAAACGCCTCCCGCACCGAAGAGATCGCCCTGAAATCGGCTCGTGAAGCGGAAAAGAGCGGTGAGGTGGTGGCCAAGGCCGCTCAGGCCATGGAGACCATCGCCACCCGCATCAACGTGATCGAGGAGATCGCCCGGCAAACCAATCTGCTGGCCCTCAACGCCGCCATCGAGGCGGCGCGGGCCGGGGAACACGGCAAGGGCTTCGCGGTGGTGGCGGCGGAGGTGCGCAAACTCGCCGAACGCAGCCAGCAGGCGGCGGGCGAGATCAACGCCATCTCCAACTCCTCCATCGAGGTGGCGCGTCAGGCGGCGCAGATGCTGGGGCAACTGGCGCCCAACATTCAGGAAACGGCGAATCTGGTGCGGGAGATCGCCCTCAGCTCACGGGAGCAGAGCCAGGGCATTTCCCAGGTCAACACCGCCCTGCAACAGATGAACGAGGTCGTTCAGCTCAACGCCTCGGCGGCGGAAGGGCTGTCCCATTCGGCGGACCGATTCGCCGAGCAGGCCAACAAGCTGGAGGGGGTCTTCTCCTACTTCCAGTTGGATGAGGGCGGCGGCAGCGATGCGATTCTCTTTCCCTGGAGCGACAAACTGCGGGTGGGGATTCGGGAGGTGGACGACCAGCACCGCCGCCTGGTGGACATGGTCAACCAGCTGTTCGCCCTGTTGAAGAAGGGCGAACTGGAAAGCGCCCTGGCGCGGGTGATTCCGGAGTTGTTGGAGTACACGGTGTTTCATTTCGGCTTTGAGGAGAAGCTCTTCGAACAGTACGGCTATCCGCAGAAACAGGGGCACAAGCAGTTGCACGTCAAGCTGGTGGAACAGGCCAAGGCCTTCGTGCCCCGCATGAGCGGGGGGGATTCGGCGGCGGCGTTCGAGTTGCTGGGCTTTCTCAAGCAGTGGCTGACGCACCACATCATGAAGGCGGACAAGCATTATGCGGAGTTTTTGATCTCCAAGGGCGTGCGATAAAATCTGTTCGGTAATACGGGGGTTCGGGGGGGATTATCCCCCCCGACGGGTCCAGGGCAGCGCCC
>JADGAQ010000100.1 GCA_015231925.1 Magnetococcales bacterium | reverse complement strand
AGGGCGCTGCCCTGGACCCGTTGGGGGGGATAATCCCCCCCAAACCCCCGTATACTTGAACAGATACAGAAAAATTACGCATTCCAAAGTAGACGCGGTATAACATATTGAAAGTCCCAGGACACTGCCCCGGACCCGCCGGGGGGATTATCCCCCCGGCCCCCGTATGCATCAGAACGGGATATCGTCGTTGAAGTCGGGCATCTGATTGAACTCGTCCATGGGAGGAGGCGTATTGCCCGGAGCCGCCGCCGGACCGTGGGAGGCCGCCGGGCGATTGCCCCCGGCCGTCGGCGCCCCGCCACCACCCTGATAGGCCCCGCCACCACCCGAATAGGCCCCGCCACCCATGGGCGCCCCCGCCTGACCACCGCCGCTGCGCCCGTCGAGGATGATGAAGGTGCTGCCATCAAAGCCGACCGAGGAGATCACCACCTCCGTGGTATAGCGCTCCTGACCCTGGGCATCGGTCCATTTCCGGGATTGCAGCTTGCCCTCGACATAGATCTTGCTGCCCTTGCGCAGATACTGCTGGGCGACTTCGGCCAGCTTGCCGAAAACCACGACCCGATGCCACTCGGTGCGCTCCTGTTTGGCGCCCTGCTGATCCTTCCAGCTTTCGGTGGTGGCCACGTTGAAATTGGCGATGGGCGCCCCGCTCTGGGTATACCGCACCTCGGGATCGGCCCCGAGATTGCCGATCAACTGGACCTTGTTCAAGGAATAGGCCATCTTTATCCTCCTGATGTCGTCGGAATGCCAATACGATCAAGCCATGACTGGCGAATTTCTTGCAAACTTCATCCAAAACGGGATACGAACGAAAAACACCCGGACCATCGGCCCGGAAAACCTCTTCGACACCTCACGGAGGCATCCCGATCGGGTTAGCGTGACAGAGATACGGCATGAAATCAATTGTTGAAAACGCACTGAACTTTCCTGCGGGAAGCGGATTCTTCTCGCGGAAGACGGGGCTGTTTCAGCTCGGGAAATGGGGCCTGGTCCGGATTATTGCCGGTTTGATGGTGTTGGGCCTCGGGTTCCCCTCCGCCGTCGCCTCTGCGGAAGGCCCCATCCAGGCGGCGATCGCCCTGCCCCAGGACGGGGATCTGATTTACATCCGCAACCTCTGGAATCTGCGCACCCGCCTGAACAAGGCGAGCGGCGGACGGCTGGAGCTGAATCCGGTGTCGAGATGGCGGGCCGGCGGGGAAAACGCCATTCTGGCGGATCTGCTGAAAGGTCAACACCAACTGGCCTTCACCTCCGCCGCCACCCTGGCCAACACCCTGCCCGCTTTTCGCCTGCTGACCCTGCCGTTGCTCTTCCGGGATTTCGAGGAGGTCATCGCCTTCGCCGGATCCCCCCTGGAACAGGCGTTGCGAGCCTCCACCCCGGACAAGGAACTGGTGATCCTCGGCTACGCCTCCTTCGGTTTTTACGGCATTCTGGAGCTGGCCCCCACGGAAAATCCCCCGGATCGGGCCCTCACCCCTCCCTGGAACGGCATGCGGGTGCGCGCCCCGCTGGAACCCTGGTTGCGCCGGATTCACCACAGCCTGGGCATGCGAACCCTGGAACTGCCCGCCCAGGACCTCCCGGAGGCCATGAACGACGGCTGGGTGCAAGGCGTGGCCTCCACCCCGGAACTGCTGGAACGGGCCGGCCTCAGCGCAACCGCCAGCCGGTTCCACACCCTGCGCATTCTGCACGGCTGGATGGTGCTCTACGCCAACCGGAGCTGGCTGGACGGCTTGCCCGCCGACCTCAAGGAACTGGTGATCCGCCTGGCGGAACAGACCTGCCAGGAATCCCTGGCCCGCGCCGGAGAACGGGAAAACAACCTTCTCAAAGCCTGGCGGGCCGCCGGCCATCCGGAACCCCGGGAACCCGAATCGGCCTGGCGCGACCAGGCCCGGAATGACCTTGCCCCCCTGGTGGAACCGGAGATCGAAAATCTGCAAACCGTGTTGCAGAACAATACGTTAAAAGCCCGTTGGCGAACACCGTGAAGAGCCTGTTCCACGGTTCCCGAACCACTGGAGCTAAAATTCATCAAAGTCATTGTTTTTAACTTGACCCCCTGAACGCCAAACAATAGATTGACCCCGAGAGATGACAAACATCGAAATCATGGATGTGGTTTGGGTTGCCAGCTCCTATATGTTGGGCGCTGTGCCCTTTGGCCTTGTGGTGGCCAGACTGGCGGGAGCCGGCGATGTCCGCCGGACGGGCAGCGGTAATATCGGAGCGACCAACGTGTTGCGCACGGCGGGGAAAACCGCCGGAGCGATAACTTTGATGCTGGACATGTTAAAAGGCGCGTTGCCGGTATTGTTATCCGTTGCGGCGAACGGGGCGGAGTCCACCTTGACCGCATGCGTTACCCTGGCTGCATTTTCGGGACACTGTTATCCGGTCTACCTGGGCTTTCGTGGCGGCAAAGGGGTGGCCACCGGATTGGGGGTCTTTCTGGCCTGGACCCCATGGCACGGATTGGGAGCGGTCTTGGCATGGCTTGCAGGAGCGAAATTCTGGAAAATCAGCTCGCTGGGAGGTCTTCTGGCCTTCGGCTCCCTGCCGGTGACCCTGTGGATCTGGCCACCGGCGCCGCTGGCGCCGTTCATCGCCCTGGCGGTGAGCGGAGTGGTCTTCTGGCGGCATCGGGCCAACATCCGACGGCTGTGGCTGGGCACGGAACCGCGCATCGGCGCGACCAAAGAGTCCGGGTCCACCACGGGGTAGGCGCTTCCCGAACCCGGGGAAGAGGCCGATGAATACCGTGTGTTGTCCCGAAAGCCGTTACGATTCGGACAGTTCCGATCCGGTACCCTGGATGCAACTGGCCCTGAGCGCCACCCTCTCCCCCCGGCAGAAGAGACGCTTGCTGAACTGCTTCGGCACCCCGGAAGCCCTGTTCGGCGCTGGACGACAGGCCTTGTCCATCCTGCCGGAAGTGGGACCGGTCCTGGCGGAACGCCTGTGCCGGCCGGTAGCCCCGCAAATCGCCCGGGAGGCCCTCAACCGCCTGGCCAATCTGGGTGGTCGCATGATCCTGCGGGACGATGCCGACTATCCGCCCCCCTTGCGCGAGATCGCCGATCCGCCGCCCTGGCTCTTCGTTCTGGGCAATACCGACCATCTGCACGCCCTGCGCCCCATGGCGGTGGTCGGCACCCGTCAGGCCAGCCCGGACGGGGCGCGCATGGCCTGGCAACTGAGTCTGGAAATGAGCCGTCAGGGCATGACCGTGGTCAGCGGTCTGGCCATCGGCATCGACACCGCCGCCCATCACGGCGCCATCAAGGGCGGCGGCGCCACCGTGGCGGTGCAGGCCACCGGCCTCGACATCGATTATCCCCGCAGCAACATCGCCCTGCGCCAGCGCATTCGCGAACAGGGCTGCCTGATCACCGAAGCCGCCCTCGGCACCCCGCCCCATCCCTATCTCTTCCCGGCCCGCAACCGCATCATCAGCGGCCTCTCCCTGGGGGTCGTGGTGGTCGAAGCCGGGGAACACTCCGGATCCCTGATCACCGCCCGCCTGGCCCTGGAACAGGGACGAACCGTCTTTTCGGTTCCGGGCGTGATCAGCGACCCCCGCACCCGGGGAACCCATCGCTTGTTGCGGGAAGGCGCCAGGTTGCTGGAAAACATCCAGGACATCCTGGAAGAGATGGGATGGCCGAGCCGAAACGACGACGACCCGACCCAGGTGGCCCGGGAAGCGCAACGGGTACTCACCCTGCTGAACAACGGCCCTCTCGACGGCAATACACTGGCACGGGATAGCCGATTGACAGTGGCGGCACTTTCCCGCATTTTACTTCATCTTGAAATGAGCGAGCGCATCGAGCGGCTGCCCGGCCACTTGTACGGACTGCGGCGCCCTGGAATATCGGATTCTACTCAAACAGATTGATAAGCCCGGATTACCATGTCAAATGTCGTCATAGTCGAATCACCCGCAAAAGCAAAAACTATCGAGAAGTTTCTTGGGCCTGGAAATCGTGTCGTGGCCACCTATGGTCATATACGGGATCTGCCAAAGAAAAACGGCTCGGTGGATACCGAACACGGCTTTTTCATGCACTACGAGGTGCCGCGTCAATCGACGCGCCATGTGGAAGCCCTGGTCAAATCCCTGCGCGGCGCCAAGCAGATCCTGCTGGCCACCGACCCGGATCGCGAGGGCGAGGCCATCTCCTGGCATGTGCTGGAGATTTTGCGGGAGCGGGGTTTGCTGGAAAACACCCCGGTTTCCCGGGTGGTGTTTCACGAAATCACCCGAGGGGCCATTCAGGAGGCCATGAGCCACGCCCGGGCGGTGGACATGAACCTGGTCAACGCCCAGCAGGCCCGGCGTGCCCTCGACTATCTGGTGGGTTTCACCCTGAGCCCGCTGTTGTGGCGCAAGGTGCGTCGGGGTTTGTCCGCCGGACGGGTGCAGTCCGTGGCCTTGCGTCTGGTTTGCGAGCGGGAACGGGAGATCGCCGCCTTCCAGGTGCGGGAGTATTGGAGCATCACCTCTCAGGTGAGCCGTCCGAACGAACCCCCGCCTTTCGCCGCCCGGCTGGCGGTTGCCGAAGGGCGCAAGCTCGACCGCTACGACATCCCCGATCAGGCGCGAGCCACGGCTTTGGTCGATGCGGTGCGCGATGCCCCGCTGTTCGTCACCGAGGTGGAGCGCAAGGAGTCGCAGCGCAATCCGGCCCCCCCTTTCATCACCTCCACGCTGCAGCAGGAGGCCTCCCGCAAGCTGGGTTTTTCGGCCAAACGCACCATGGCTCTGGCGCAGCAGCTTTACGAAGGGTTGGAGGTGCCCACCCCGGACGGCGGCAAGGAGGTGGCGGGTCTGATCACCTACATGCGTACCGACTCCGTCAATCTGGCTCAGGAAGCGGTGGCCGCCATGCGGGCGCTGATCACCTCGCGTTACGGCAACGACTTTCTGCCGCGCACGCCCCGGAAATTCAAGTCCTCCGCCAAAAACGCCCAGGAGGCTCACGAGGCCATTCGGCCCACGGAGTGTACCCGTCATCCCGACATGTTGCGCAACGCCCTGAATCTGGATCAGTTGAAGCTCTACGAACTGATCTGGAAGCGCACCATCGCCAGTCAGATGGCCTCGGCCCGCATCGATCAGATGGCGGTCAACCTGGCGGTGGGGCAGGCCAACGCCAAAGCGCCCTATCAGTTCCGCGCCACCGGTTCGGCGGTCGCCTTCCCCGGTTTCATGCGGGTTTATCAGGAGGGCAAGGACGCCGTTTCGGCCCAGGATCGCAACGACGACGAGAGCGAGACCATGTTGCCGCCTTTGGAGGTGGGTCAGGAGTTGCGGCAGCTCGGCATCGAGCCCAAGCAGCACTTCACCGAACCCCCGCCCCGTTATACCGAGGCCACGCTGGTCAAGGCGCTGGAGAACTTCGGCATCGGTCGTCCTTCCACCTATGCGCCCACCATGACCACGTTGCAGGATCGGGGTTATGTGCGGTTGGAGAAGCGGCAGTTCTTCCCGGAAGATGTGGGCTTGGTGGTCAACGATTTTCTGGTGGAGCATTTCCCCCGTTACGTCGATTTCCACTTCACCGCCCATCTGGAGGATGATCTGGACGCGGTTTCCCGTGGGGAGCGCACCTGGGTGCCGTTGCTGGAGGAGTTTTGGAGTCCTTTCCGGGATCAGGTGAAGGAGAAGGAGCAGACCACCCGTCGTTCCGACATCACTTCCGAGGTGATCGACGAGCCGTGTCCGCAGTGTGGCAAGCCGCTTTCCATCAAGCTGGGCAAGTTCGGGCGGTTCAAGGCGTGTACCGGTTTTCCGGAGTGTCGCTTCACCGAGCCGTTGCGCAAGGAGGGTGAAGAGGCCAAGCCGGTGGCGGAGACGGTGTTGTCGGACCGCACCTGCGAAAAGTGCGGCGCGGTCATGGCCATCAAGGAGGGTCGTTACGGCAAGTATCTGGCTTGCACCGGATTTCCCGCCTGTCGCAACATGGCGCCTCTCAAGCCGCCCCAGGATTCGGGGGTGGTTTGTCCGCAGTGTGGCAAGGGCACGTTTTTGGAGAAGAAGTCGCGGTACGGCAAGCTTTTTTACTCCTGTTCCGCCTATCCGGCCTGTCGCAATGCCTTGTGGAACAAGCCGGAGCCCCGGCCCTGTCCCAAGTGCGGTGCGCCTTTCGTGACGGTCAAGGTGACCAAGCGGCGGGGTACGGAGCATGTTTGCGCGGTGGAGGGCTGCGGCTGGTCGGAGGTGGTGCAGGGACCGCAGGCTGCCGCCGAAGCCTGACAAGCCGTTGACTTTCAATCTTCTAAGTATCAAAAAAAGGAAATGTTCTGTCCTTTGACGTTTCTGTTATTATTAATATAGATTTTCAGAAAAGATCTATTAATAATAAAAGGGAAAATAAAAGTCAAAGGATAGAACATTTCCTTTTTTTGATACTTAAAAGATAACATATTGAAAGGCAAAAAATTTAACCCGGGGAGATACCCGTGATCGCTCTTGCGAAAGTCACCACCACGGATGGACAAACCGTCATCCCCTGGGAGGTTCGCGCCGCACTCAAGGTGCAGGAAGGAGACCTTCTGGCCTGGGAACTTTCTGAAAACGGGACCGAGGTCCGGGTTCGCCGGGCGCATCCGCTGGACCAGGAGTATCTGCACGCCGTTGAAGCGGTTTTAAACGAATGGAACAGTCCGGAAGATGAGGAAGCCTTCCGTGACCTGTGAACAGTTCACCGTGGTGCGCGTTCCTTTTCCCTTCACCGACCGGACCGCAGTGAAAAATCGTCCTGCTCTGGTGCTTTCGGATCAAGCGACCTTCAACACACCGCTGGGACACGCGGTTCTGGCCATGATCACCACGACAGGGAACGATTGGCCTTACGACTGTCCCATCACTGACCTGACCTCCGCCGGTCTTCCGGCTCCATCCAAGGTTCGTTTCAAACTGTTCACTCCGGATCTTCAATTGGTTCGGGGTGAACTTGGCCAACTCGGGCCACAGGATCAGGCAATCGTGCGACAAACAATGACTGCGTTGTTCAATACTTCCATAAAAGAGGAGAGTTATTAATATAGACTTTTAAAAGATATTAATAATAATAAAATAAAGTCAAAGGATAGAACATTTCCTTTTTTTGATACTTAAAAGATAACATATTGAAAGTCAACACATTTAAGGCATCTGGCTCTCCGCACCGAACCCCAACACCCGATCGACCTGCTGACGCAAAACCTCGATCCCCTCCCCGTTCAGCGAAGAGGTCGCCACCAGCGGTACCGCAGCCAGACGAAAGGTGGTCTGACACTCCCGTGTCAGCGCCGCAATCGCACTGCGTCGGGCATTGCCCTTCACCTGATCAATCTTGGTCGCCACCGGAATCGTGGCCACCCCGCAATCATCCAGATAACCCGCCAAACCCCGATCCAAATCGGTAATGCCACGACGCAGATCCAGCACCACCACCACCGCCCGCAAAGCACGCCGCTTGCGAAAATACTCCTCCATCAAATGCTGCCAATGACGCCGCTCCGACTCCGCCACCTTGGCAAAACCATACCCCGGCAGATCCACCACCAACCAACGCTCCCCCACCTGAAAAAAATTGATCTGACGGGTGCAACCCGGCGTGCGACTGACCCGAACCAGCGCCTTGCGTTGCAAAAACGCATTGATCAGCGATGACTTGCCCGCATTGGAACGCCCGGCAAAAGCGATTTCCGGCAAATCTTCCGGAGGGAGCTGACTGGCATGCTGCACACCCAGCAAAAAACAGGTTGGAGCGGTCATGGTGGCGGACTTCCGATTGTGGCATAAAAGAAAGAAGACGAAAGGCAAGTATAGGCCTTTGTCGCACCATGCGGAATGGATCGTCCGTAACGATTCAGACCCCTCCACGGTGCAGTACGATCATTTCAACGGCGAAAGGAAAAGTCCCAGGGGTGCCCCCTGGACCCCATGGGGTTGGAAGTCAACAGCGAAAGGAAGAGTCCCAGGGCGCTGCCCTGGACCCGTCGGGGGGGATAATCCCCCCCGAACCCCCGTTATATCGGTATAGCTACCACCGTCCCGAAATCAGACCACTGCACGGTGCAGCATGATCATTTCAACGGCGAAAGGAAAAGTCCCAGGGGTGCCCCCTGGACCCCATGAGGTTGGAAGTCAACAGCAAACGGAAAAGTCCCAGGGCGCTGCCCTGGACCCGTCGGGGGGGATAATCCCCCCCGAACCCCCGTATATCGGAACCGTTACGACCGTCCCGAAAAAAGGGATGTCCGGACAACTGCCTATTAAATAGGCGAAGCTGATTAAATTATGATCATGTCTGCTTTGACTGAGTCTCTTTTTTCATCACCCGAGGTGCGAGCCCAAAAGGCGCTGCTGGTTCTGGCCCCCATGGCCGGCATCACCGATCCGCCCACGCGGCGCATCGCCTACCGGATGGGAGCCAACCTCACCGTTTCGGAGATGGTGGCCTCCCAGGCGTTGTTGCGCGGCACGGCGGAAAGTCTGCGCCTCTCCACGGCGGAGCGCGAGGCCGGTCCGCTGGTGGTGCAGATCGCCGGAGCCGATCCGGAGATGATGGCGGAAGCGGCCCGTCAGGAGGTGCGGCTGGGCGCGGAGATGATCGATATCAACATGGGCTGCCCGGTGCGCAAGATCGTCAAGAGCGGATCGGGCGCGGCCCTGCTGCAAAATCCCCCCTTGGCACGGCGCGTGCTGGAAGCCGTAGCAGAAGCGGTCTCCGTGCCGGTGTCGGTCAAGATCCGCCTGGGCTGGGATTGCGGCCAGCGCACCGGGCTGGAAATCGCTCGCGCCGCCCAGGAGTGTGGTCTGGCCTGGGTCGCGGTACATGGTCGCACCCGTTCCCAGATGTATCAGGGCGAGGCGGATTGGAACGCCATCGGCGAGATCAAAGGGGCACTGTCCATTCCGGTGATCGGCAACGGGGACCTGCGCACCCCGCAGGAGGCTCAGGAACGGCTGCACCAGACCGGAGTGGACGGCCTGATGATTGGTCGGGCCAGTCTGGGGCGACCCTGGATCTTCCGGCGGATTGCCCATTTGTTGAGCACGGGCGCCCTGCTGCCCTCACCACCGGTCGAGGAGCGCATGGCTCTGGCCAGGGAGCATCTGCTGGGGCTGGTCGAATTCTACGGGGAAACCGGTGGGGTTCGTCTGGGACGCAAGCATCTGGCCTGGTACGCCCGAGGGTTGGTGGGGTGTGCGCGTTTTCGCGAACAGGTGCAGCGTCTTTCCAACCTGGAGGAGATGTTGGCCCTGCTGGATGGATTTTTCAGCACCACCCGGGAGAGTCACGCCACGGAAACCGAGCCGGAGGAAATCCCTGCCTTCTAAATCTTTTGACTTTCAATATGCTATCCTTTAAGTATCAAAAAAGGGAAATGTTCTGTCCTTTGACTTTTTCCTTTTGGTATCTGTTCAGGGATTCGGGGGGATTACGGATCCAGCGCCTTGGGGCTCTTTGCTGTTGACCTTCAACCCCATGGGGTCCAGAGGGCACCCCTGGGACTTTTTCTTTCGCCGTTGACACGATCACGCTGTGCAGTGGACTGAATAGTTACTCTTTTTCTACAAAAATAAACAAAACGTCGAAGGATAGAATATTTTCTTTTTTTGATACTTTAAAAGATTAAATATTGAAAGTCAAAAAATGGGAGTACACATGGATCCCCTGTTCAACATGGCCAATCTTTTCGATCAGCTCACCACCGGCTGCATCGCCATGGATGCCAGGGGAATCGTGCGTGCCGCCAACAGCGCCGCCGAAAGACTGCTCGGCAAACCCCGCTCCCGCCTGGAAGGCAGCGCGGTCAGCCGCCTGCTGCCGGGACACCCCGTGGCCCTGGAACTGGTGGAACGGGCCCAGAAGCTGGCCATGCCCTGCCGGGCGCGCAATACCCGCATCCATCCGGGTCCGGAGATCTCCCTGCTGGTCTCCATGACCGCCGCCCCCCTGCTGGGCGAAGAGGGCGGCGCACCACGCGGCGTCCTGCTGCAGATCGAAGAGGTCGGCGAGGCGGAACGCCTGGAAGAGGGCCAACGCCTGCACGATACCCTCGACTCCCTGGGCAATCTGGCCCTGGCCGTGGCCCATGAGGTGAAGAATCCCCTGGCCGGCATTCGCGGCGCCGCCCAGTTGCTGGAAATGGAGAATACCGAAGGCCCCAACGCCGCCTGCACCGCCCTGATCCGCTCGGAAGTGGATCGCATCAGCCGCCTGCTGGACAGCCTGCTGGGCCTCGCCGACGACCACCCCACCCTGGATCAGGAAGTCAACATCCACGAAGTGCTGGACCACGTGATGCGCCTGGCCGGCCACGACGAACCCGAACCCGTGCGGGACTACGATCCCTCCCTGCCCTTCATTCGCGGCGATCGGGACCAGTTGGTGCAGGTCTTTCTCAACCTGGTGCATAACGCCCGGGAAGCGTGCGGTCCCCACGGCGAGGTACGCCTGATGACCCGCATTTCGGAACGCATCCGCCTGGAACAGGGACGGCGCAGCCTGCATGTCATGGTGGAGGTGCGGGACAGCGGTCCCGGCATCCCCGACGAACTGCGCCACCGCATCTTCGTCCCCTTCGTCTCCACCAAACCGAAAGGTATGGGATTGGGTCTCTCCATCTCCCAGAAAATCATCCACAGCCATGCCGGATTGATCGAACTCGACAGTCAGCCGGGGCAGACGGTCTTCCGCGTGCTGCTGCCGGTTCCGCGCGGCAAGGGAAGGTAGGCCGATGGTACGTCCGACGGATCGCCCACAGACCATTCTGGTTGCCGACGACGACCAGGCCATCCGTTTCGTCCTGGAACAGGCCCTGAGCCGCGCCGGCTTCCAGGTGCAGTGTTACGCGGAAGGATGGCAACTGCTGGAAAACCTCGACGCGGGCGATCTGGCCATCGTCGATATCGTCATGCCCTCGGGATCGGGCCTCGACCTGCTGAAACGCATCAAACAGCAAAAGCCCCGCCTGCCGGTCATCGTCATCACCGCGCAAAGCACCCTGCGCAACGCCGTTTCGGCCTTCGAACGGGGCGCTTTCGACTACCTGGCCAAACCCTTCGACATCAACAAACTGGTCAGCCTGGTCAAACGCGCCCTGGAGAGCCTGCAGGAGGCCGGCAGCGCCCGCAGTCGCAAGGAAAACACCGAAACCCTCCTGGCGGCCAGCACCGATCGCTTCGGCGGCTTCATCGGCTCCTCCCGCGCCATGCAGGAGATCTTCCGCACCATCGGCCGCCTCTCCACCTCCGAAATGACGGTGCTGATCCACGGGGAGTCCGGTACCGGCAAGGAGTTGATCGCCAAAGCGGTCCACGCCTACAGTCCACGCCGCAGTCAACCCTTTCTGGCCATCAACATGGGGGCCATTCCCCAGCATCTGATCGAAAGCGAACTCTTCGGCCACGAGAAAGGCGCTTTCACCGGGGCCATCTCCCGACGCATCGGCCACTTCGAACGGGCCAACAACGGCACCCTCTTCCTCGACGAAATCGGCGACATGCCCATGGAGGCGCAAACCCGCCTGCTGCGGGTACTCCAGGAGGGCACCTTCACCCGGGTCGGCGGCTCGGAACACCTGCACGGCAACGTGCGCATCATCGCCGCCACCCACCAGGATCTGCCCGCCGCCATCAGCGCGGGCCGCTTCCGGGAAGATCTCTTCTACCGGCTCAACGTCATCCCCCTGCACGTGCCCTCCCTGCGCTCCCGCCCGGAAGACATCGCCGTGCTGGCGGACCACTTCCTGGCCAAAACCGCCAAAGAGCTTTCCATCCCCCCCAAACGCCTCTCCCACCTGGCCGTGGAGAAGCTCCTGGCCCACCACTGGCCCGGCAACGTGCGCGAACTGGAAAACCTCATCCGCCGCCTGATGGTGCTGGTGCCCGACGACGTGGTCGGCGCCGACTGGATCCGCTTCCCGGAAGAGACCACTCCCGCCGCGCCCCCCGCTTCACGGCGGGAGCAGAGCCCCGCCGCCGTCACCCCGACGCGCACCTCCACCATTCACGACGCCGTCCTCCTGGAAGTGGAAAATCTGTTGCAAAACCACCCCCGGGAAAACCTCTACGACCTCGTGCTGCAACAGGTGGAAGCCGCCCTGCTCCCCCGCATTCTCCAGGAAACCCGGGGCAATCGGCTCAAGGCCGCCGCCCTCCTGGGCATCAATCGCAACACCCTTCGCAAGAAACTTCAGGATATCGAGGCTTCCCCACGCAATTCGTTGCCCGGAAACATTGACAGTGCCTGATGCATTTTCTAGGATGCCAGACGATCCTAATCGGGCGCGAAAGGAACATGGCCATCGACGAACCTCCGCAAATCGGAATGCACTCCGGAATGCGACTGGCAACGGAGCTTGCTTCGGCGGTTCTCATCGGCGGGGCCATGGGCTATGGATTGGATCGGTGGTTGGGAAGCCAACCCTGGATGACCATCCTCTTCTTCTTTTTTGGCATGGCCGCCGGGTTTCTCAACCTCTATCGCGCCGCATACCCGGATCGTGACACACGATCCATCGTGACGGAACATAAGGACCAGAAGTCAGGACGAACGCCGCCATGACCACCGCTCCAATGGAAGCCGCCGCACACGCCGCCCCCAAAATGGATCCCATGCACCATTTCCAGGTGCATAATTACGTGGATATCGTTTTGCCCGGCGGGTTTGACATCTCCATCTCCAATTCGGTTCTGTGGATGTGGATCACCGTCGGCGCCATCTACCTCTTCTTCCACCTCTGCCTGCAAAACACCAAACCGGTGCCGGGGCGGCTTCAAAGTCTGGCGGAAGCGAGCTATCTCTTCCTGAAAGGCCTGGTGGAAGACAACGTCGGCAAAGAGGGTCTGCGCTTCTTCCCGATGATTTTCACCCTCTTCTTCTTCATTCTCTTCTCCAATCTGCTGGGGTTGATTCCGGGTTCCTTCACCACCACCTCCCAGTTGATCGTCACCGGCACCCTGGCCATGGGGGTTTTCCTCTTCTCCACGGGGCTGGGTTTCTACAAACACGGACTGCACTTCTTCGGCTTCTTCGTGCCCCACGGACTGCCCTGGGTGCTGCTGCCCCTGATGGTGCCCATCGAAGTCATCTCCTATCTGGCCCGTCCGGTGTCGTTGTCGGTGCGTCTTTTCGCCAACATGACCGCCGGCCACACCATGCTGGCCGTCTTCTTCTTCTTCACCACCACCCTGCCGTGGTTCGCCGGCTGGCTGCCGTTCGGCCTGTCGGTGGTCTTCAACGGGGTGGAAGTCTTCATCGGCTTCATTCAGGCGTACATTTTCACCATTCTGACCTGCGTCTACATCAACGACGCTTTGCACATGCACTGATTCCGCTAACGATCGCTAACGTCTTTCAGGAGGGATTGCACTTATGGAAAGCCTCGCCGCCTCCCTTATCGGCATGGGTTTGGCCGCAGCCGGTTTCGCCGGTTCCGGTGTTGGGTTGGGTCTCGTGTTCGGTAAGGCCATCGAAGCCATCGCCCGTCAGCCGGGTGCCGAATCCCAGGTCTCCAAGTTCATCTGGATCGGCGCCGCCTTCGTGGAAGCCGTGGCCCTGTACGGTCTGGTCATCGCCTTCATCATCATGGGTAAGGGCTGATCATGATCTCCGTCGCCCATGCCGCCGCCGAACACGCCCAGTCCTCCGGCCTGCCGCAGTTCGACGCCAGCAAATTCAGCTCGGAAATCTTCTGGGCTGTGGTCTCCTTCGTGCTGTTGATGGCCTTGATGAAGAAGTATGTTCTTCCGGCCATCAACGATATCCTGGATGCCCGGGGCAAATCGATTGCCGATGACCTGGACAGTGCCCGGAAGCAGCGCCAGGAAGCCGAAAAGATGCTGGAGGACTACCGGAAAACGCTTGCCACTGCCCGCGATTCCGCTGCCAAAATCATGGAGCAGACCCAGAAGGAGGCCATCGCCCATCGGGAGAATGCCCTCAAGGATCTGGAAGCCGAGTTGACCCGTCGTCAGGAGATGGCTCTTCTGGAGATCAGCCAGGCCAAGAACAAGGCCTTGGAGGAAATTCGGGAGGCTGCTGTCGATGTGGCCATGTTGGCCACGGAAAAGTTGATCGGCAAGGCCGTCACCAAGACCGACGCCAACAAAATGGTGGAAGATGCCATTGTTCAGTTGAAGGAACATGGAGATCGTATCCATTGAGGTGATGCGGGGGTCCGGCTGGCGAGGCGGGATCCCCTCTTTTCTTGTTTCGAGGTTATCGTTTGACGTACAATAAACCTGCTTTTTCGTTTGGAAAGGCAGGTTTGCTTTTTTTTCGGGGTGTAGCGCAGCCTGGTAGCGCATCGGCTTTGGGAGCCGGCGGTCGGAGGTTCAAATCCTCTCACCCCGACCAATCATCCGGATCTTTTCTGTCCGTTGCGGCAATCGCGGTGGTTCGTCCGAGTAAAGATCCTTCAAACCATTCCACGCGCCCGTAGCTCAAAGGATAGAGCAGCGGCCTTCTAAGCCGTTGGTTGCAGGTTCGACTCCTGCCGGGCGCGCCAGGCCCCCTTCTTTGACGTTCAATATGTTTCCTTTAAGTATCAAAAAAAGGAAATGTTTTGACTTTTTTATTAATATTTTTGTAACTATACCGCATTAATTTTGGAATGCGTAATTTTTCCATAACTATTCAGGATCCCGCACAGCGCGATATGACGAAGTCAACGGCGAAAGGAAAAGTCCCAGGGCGCTGCCCTG
>JADGAQ010000099.1 GCA_015231925.1 Magnetococcales bacterium | reverse complement strand
AAAGGAAACGTCCCAGGGCGCTGCCCTGGACCCGTCGGGGGGGATAATCCCCCCCCGAACCCCGTATACCGGAACAGATACCGGCCATGAATCCTGATATCCGCTGGCGGCATCGCTTCCGCAATTTCGACCGAGCCTTTCTGCTGTTGCGGGAAATCCAGGAGCGCGACCTGGAACAACTCTCTCAGTTGGAAAAAGAGGGGGCTGTGCAGCGATTTGAACGCGCCTTCGAGCTTGCCTGGAAAACCCTCAAGGACTTCCTGGAAGAAAATGGCCTGGTCATTGCCCCTGTAACACCGCGTCAGGTCATCAAGGAGGCCTTCGCGGCCCGCATGCTCGACGATGCCCAAATCTGGATCGATATGATGCTGCATCGCAATCTTCTTTCCCATACCTACGACCACAAAGTGTTCGATACCCTCCTGCAAACTCTGAATACTCGTTATTTTCCGGCATTTGATCGATTGCATACTTTTTTTATGAACACGATCTTGGAAAATGAATAATACGGGATTGACCACAACGGAGATGGAGACTATGAAACGTCTCTTCTCGGAGTTCGCTACCATTCGGGAAGTGATTCTCTACGGTTCCCGAGCCAAAGGCAGCTTTCATGCGGGATCGGATATCGATCTGGCTGTGACGGGATTGGAAAATGCCTTACAGGCGGAAAGCCTGGCGGAAGCCCTGGAGGAGTTGCCCCTGCCCTACCGCTTCGATGTCCGAAGCTACGAGATGATCGGCAATGCGGCGTTGCGGGACCACATCGATCGGGTCGGTATCGTCCTCTATCGGAGAGATCACCAGCCCAATCCAACCACTTGAACGGCCATCTGGGCATAGGCCAGTTGTCCCTGGGCCTCCAGCAGCCGGAAAGCCTCCCGATCCACCCAGGCGGTCTCCATCAGTTCGTGGCTGAGGCGTCGGGGTTCGCCTTCCCAGGATTCACACACATAAAGAAAGCCGATATTCGGCACGATCAACTCGAAAAGCGGCACCACCGCCACCTGCCGCACGCTGTGAAGACGAACGCCGATCTCTTCCATCACCTCCCGGCGCAAGGCCATTTCCAGGGTTTCGCCCGCATCCACGAAACCTCCCGGAAAACACCACTTGCCGTTGCGCTGGTCCCGATAGGCCAGTTGCGTCAGCAGGATGCGCTCTTCACCTCCAGAAGTGCGCTCCACGAGGATGACATGGGCCGACACCGTCGCCTTCAGGCGACGATCCCCCTCCCCCTTGCTGCCCGGAATCGCCTCGACCGTCATCTTCTAACCCGTATCTTCGTAGACAATGCGCCAGGTATCCGCCCCTTCGAGTCGCCAGTACTGCCGCCGCAACAGCCGGTTGCCCTGGAAACGCCCCTTCTGCTCCTGGGGAAAAGTGACCACCACCATATCGGTGCCGGGATAACGGAAGATGCTGATCTCCTCCTCCCGGAAGGCGCCCCCCGGCCACTTGTCCAGGGTCTCCTTGAGATGGCTGCGCCAATCCCGGAAACTCAGGCGAAAGTTGCTGAACTGCTCCGAATAGTGACGCAGGATGCGCTCCGTATCCCGGCTTTGCCAATCGGCGAACCAGCCTTCCAGGAGTTTGAGAAAACGTTCCTGCTCCACCCGCCATTGCCACTGACTGGTCCATTGCACCCCGCTGCTGATCACCACGGGGGTGCCGATGCCCGCATTGCGTTCCAGGGTACGGAAATCCCGGTTGGTCAGGGCGACGCAGCCTTCGCTGGCCCGGGGTGGCCGACTGTAGGTGTCGAGGGGGGAACCGTGCAGCCAGATGCCGAAACCGGAATGGCCTTGCCGACGATCCCACTCGTTGGGATAGTTGATGGGCAAAGCGCCGGCCCCGTAGAAATCCGGCAGTTTTTTCCCCGGCACCAGATCGGTGATGAAATACAAACCGATCGGCGTGCGTTTGTCCCCCTGGGTACGTTTTTCCGACCCGTTGCGCCCGGTGGAGACGTAAAAATTGAAGGTCAATTCCGGAATGCCGTCCCGGTTGCGGTAGAGGTAAAGACGCGAGGCCTCCAGATCCACCAGAACGGCGTGACTCTCCCGTCGGGAGAAGTGGATCAGGGCACCGGGATAGGCTTCATCCGGCTTGACGTTCAACAGGGCGTGGGCCCGGGTTCGCGCCTCGTGCAGCAATTCCTCGATACGCTCCCGGGGCACGGCGGGAACCTGACCGAATTCCCGGACCACCCCCCCCTTGGCCATGAGCAGATCGCCATAGATCAACTGGGCCAGACGGAAGTCGGGTTTGAGGCGGATCAGCTCCTTGAATTCGCGAATGGCCTCGTCGATCTTCCCATCCAGCACCGCCTGCAAACCCCGCAGGAAGAGGCGCTCCGGTTCGGCAACCTTTTTTTGCAGAACGCCCAACCCCTGCTCCGGATCGAGAATCTCGCTGACCGAGGCCGCCCACCCCGAAGTGATGCATACAAGCACCATCACGATCCCGTACAGACCGCGGAGAGTTCCTTCAAATCGCGCCACCTTATCCCGAAAAGTGGCCATGCGGAATCCATCCAGGGGCAGCGGGCATCAATTGCCTTCCACCATTTCGCGAACGATTTTCCAGGCCCCGTTTTCCTGTTTCATCAACAGGGACTTTTCAACCGTATCCTTGACATTGTCGGAGCGATAGGTCTGGGAGAAGGTGACTTTCATCTGCCCCTCTCCCGCTTCCTTCATGCGCAATTTCCACACCTGCAGTTGAATGAAGCGCGGTTTGAGCAGTCGCTCGCTACGCAGTTTCTTCCAGGCGGCCAGGTTGCCTTGGGTATCGGGTTTGAACTGGTTCGAGTAGTGTTGCAGATAACCCTCCACATCCTTGCCGGCCCAGGATCGGGCCCAACTCTGCACGGTGCGCTCCAGTTCCTCCCGCGTTCCGTCGTTCAGGGAACCGCCTGACCCAGCCGAAACCGGCAAGGGATGTCCGGTACGACTCGCCTCGTCCACAGCGGTCAGGGTCTGGTCCATGGAACGCTGGGCCATGATGCGGGCCTGTCGGGCCGCCTCCTCCTTCTTGCGTTCCAGATCCAGGCGGGCGCTCTCCTCCTTGCGACGTTGCGCCTCCAGGCGGGCCGCCTCCTTGCGGGTGGCCTCCTCCTTCTTGCGCTCGGCAAGCCGGGCGGCCTCTTCCTTCTTGCGCTCGGAGTCCAGACGTTGGGCCTCTTTGCGTTCCGCTTCCAACCGCTGGGACTCTTCCTTCTTGCGTTGGGCTTCCAAACGGAGGCTTTCCTGTCTCTGGGCCTCGCGTTGCGCGGCCTCTTCCCGACGGGCGGCCTCCTCCTGGCGACGTGCCCCTTCCTGACGGGCCGTCTCTTCCTTCTTGCGTTCGGCAGCCAACCGCGTCTCTTCGGCCTGTCTGCGTTCGGCTTCCTGGCGGGTCAACTCCTCCTTGCGGCGTTCCGCCTCGATCCGGGTGGCCTCCTCCTTCCGCTGTTCCGCGGCCAGGCGCGCCTCTTCCTTACGACGCTCGGACTCCAGACGGGCATTCTCCTCCCGGGCCTTGCGATCCGCTTCGTTGCGCAAGCGCCTCTGCTCCTCCTCCCGGGCTTTCACTTCCGCCACTTCCCGCTTCTGTCTCTCCGCCTCCGCCTTGGCTTGCAGAATGGCGTCTCCCGCAGCACCACCGCCGGCGGGAACCGGCGACCGCGGCTGGGCGATGAGCTTTTTCACCACCGCCAGTTTCGATTGGGCCGCCGCATTGCCGCGATTGAGCTGCAGGGCCTTGCCGTAGGCCTGAGATGCCATCTGCGCGTAGATATCCCCCAGATTCTCATGGGCCGTGGCATAGGTGGGATGGGTTTGAATGGCCTTCTGCAACGCCTCCTTGGCCTGATCGAAGCCCCCCTGTTCCGCATACAACACCGCCAGATTGTTGTAGGGCTCCGGCAACTCGGGATAATCCTCCGTCAAACTGCGATAGACTTTGATCGCCTCGTCGCGACGCTTCTGCTCCGTCAGCACCACACCCATCAAAAAACGACCCGGAACGTTCTTGGGATCCTTGCGCAACATCACGTCCAGGCGTCGCAGAGCCTGGTCATAGTCCCGACTCTCCACCAAACGGTAGATTTCATCCATCTCCCCACCAGCGGTGGCGGTCTCCCCGGCCCATACCGTCACGGGGGCCCCCATCAGGCAGATCGCCAGCAGACATTGGCACAGGTACCGCTTCGGCTTCATCGAAACCACCCCACCCTGTATTGAGTTACCGCTCGCACTCATGCCAGTATAACGAGACAAGGCATGCCTCTCAACACGCCCCGCAAAGCTCGACCCCTTTTTACCGATTTTCACCCTTGCCCGGAATCAGATGGGCAGAAACACCGCCGACGCGACAAACTGAATCGCCTGCTTGATGGCGCGTTTGGTCTTTTGCGCCACGATGAGAGACATGGTATCCTGGACGGCAATCATCTTCCCGAAGAGCCGCTCAAAGCTCAAATTCACTACGGGGCCTTCCGTCTCGTTGGCAAGCAGGAAAGGTTCCCCATGCCGGTCTTTGCCCTGCCCCAGTTTCCAGGCCGCCAGCTCCAGATTGCGGGCGCTGTTGTGCAGTTTCTGCGGATCCAGGTCATCCAGGAGGAAGAACGCCCGCTTGTCGTTGTAGGAAGCCAGCGTCATGGAGACCAGACCGACTCCGAAAGCCAGAACCCGGTCGCCCTTGAAGGACTCCTCAAACACCAGATGGATGCAATCGGCCCCCAGTTTGTTTTCCAGCTCCTCGAAGCGCCAGTCGAGGTCGCGGGAGAAGACCTTTTCCACCCGCTCCTCGGCATTGAACGTCCCGCTTTTGGCCAACTCCCGAGGGTTGCGGCGATAGAGCTTCAGCATCAACAGCTTGAGATGGTTCAACACCTCCCGCTGATGGGTCTCCACCACCAGGTTCACATCGGTTTTGGCCAGATCCGACAACTCGAAACCGGGAGGTTTCTTCTCCCCGACCCCGTTGGCGGCGCATCCGCTCAACAGCAGCAGCGCACAGAGGACAACTCCGCTTCGGATCATCGTCACGGCATCCGGCTACTGGGCAATTTTTTCCCGGCGGTATTTGATGTAGGCATCCCGCACCGCCAGGTAGTGATCCAGGGACATGGCCTTCAGATCCTCGTACTCCTGAATGCGGAAGGAGAAGGTATTGGCCATTTCGAAGGCATGGATGGCCGCCGCCTGCTCGAAGTTGTCCGTCACATAATTGATCGGGTCCAGGAAGGAGTCTCCCACCTTGCCCACGGCATCGCGTGCGCTGGAGGGCCCGAAGAAGGGCAGCACCAGATAGATCCCCTCCCCGACTCCGTAGTAGCCCAGGGTTTGCCCCAGGTCTTCCCGCTTTCCGACGAGGTGGAAGTTCTCCCCCGCCACGTCGAATATGCCCCCCACCCCCAGGGTGGTATTGATCACGAAGCGACCCACTTCGATGGCGGACTGTTTGCCCTTCCCCTGAGCCAGCGCGTTGCTGGCATGAATGGGCATGGCCAGATTGTCGAAAAAGTTGGACACCGCCTCACGCCCTCCGGGGGGAATCACCGCGGCATAGCCCTTGACCACCGGCTTCAGGACGTAGGAGAAGACCACGTCGTTGAACTCGTGGACCACGCGGTTGACCTTCTCCAGCGGATCCCGCACCGCTGGCGTCGCGGCAGTGCCCACGTTCGAGGTACCCCACATCTCCTCCAGGGGAAGGTCGTCCAATGCGGCCAAAATGACCTGGTTCCCCGTTCCCGCCGCTTTGGCCACAGGCTGTGGCGGTCGGGGAGGAGACTCCACGGACCAGGCCGGTTGCAGCCCGAGCCACCCCGTCAACAGACAGATTATCGATATCGATGGTTTCATGAACGCACCCTGATTGCGGTACATGGGCCTTCCATCCTTGCCAACGTGCTTGATGATGGGAAATAATCCCCGAATATGCAATCCGCTATTCTGCAATTCCCTTTCCAATCCAGACTCCCTCGTTGCGGCGGAGGGAGAAAAAGGCCACTTCCCGATCCCCATGAAAACACTGCCAACCCGCCTGGGACAAGCTATTCTGGACCTTTTGCAAGAGATGGGGCGCATGCTTCTTTTTCTGCTCAACGTCCTGACCCTCCTCTTCGTCCCCCCCTTCCGCTGGCGGAATCTGCTCAAGCAGATTCACTTCATCGGCAATCGTTCCCTGTTCGTGATCGTCCTCACGGCAGCTTTTGCCGGTATGGTACTTGCTCTACAGGGATTCTATACCCTGGCGCGCTTCGGATCGGAAGGGTTGGTGGGACCGATGGTGGCCCTCTCCATCATCAAGGAGCTGGGACCGGTCCTTTCCGCCTTCATGGTCACCGGTCGCGCCGGATCGGCCATGGCCGGAGAACTCGGGGTGATGCGCATCAAGGAGCAGATGGACGCCCTGGAGGCCATGGGCATCAACCCCATCAAGTATCTGGTCGTGCCCCGCCTGGAGGCCGGCATCATCGCCCTGCCCCTGTTGACCCTGATTTTTAACGTGGTGGGCATTTTCGGGGGCTATCTGGTTTCGGTCCACCTGCTGGGGTTGAGCAGCGGCACCTATTTCGGCGGCATCGAAGCCAAGGTGGATATGCAGGACATCACCATGAGCCTCATCAAAGCCCTCAGTTTCGGGGTCATCATCGCCTGGGTCTGCACCTATAAGGGCTACATGACCCGGAGAGGTGCCGAAGGCGTGGGCCAGGCCATCACCGGGGCCGTGGTTCTTTCCTCGGTGCTGGTGCTGGTTTGGGACTACTTCATCACCTCCATCATGCTCTGAATCGAGTCAGCGGCGGGAATCGACCTATCATGACCCTCTCCTCCTCCACCCCGACCATCGATCCGGGCCGCATCGGCTCCCTGTTGATCCGGGAAGGCCTGCTCAACAGTGTGACCCTGGAACAGCTCATTGTCCAGCAGGGATCCTCTTTCGATCCGGATCTGGTGGGTGAATTGCTGGTGGAAAAGGGACTGATCTCCCAATCCACCCTGCTCGACATCCTGAAAGCCGAGCTGACCCGGGAACGGGAAGCCTATGCTGCGGGCACCACGACCCCCAAGGCCGCCATCCGCTTTCAGGGGGTACACAAGACCCTCGACGGCCGCAAGGTTCTCGACGGCATCGATCTGGAGATTCCCGAAGGCATGATCACCGCCCTCATCGGCGTCAGCGGCGGCGGCAAAAGCGTCACCCTGAAACACATGATCGGCCTGATGCGCCCCGAACAGGGCGATATCCTGGTCGGCGGACAGCCGGTCAACCGGTTGTCGGGACGCGCCCTGAACGCGGTGCGCCAGCGCTTCGGCATGCTCTTCCAGGGGGGGGCCCTCTTCGATTCCATGGACGTTTTCGCCAACGTGGCCTTTCCCTTGCGTGAAAAACGCGAACTGCCGGAAGTCGAGATCGGCAAACGGGTGAAAAAGTCGCTGGAAGAGGTCAACCTGGGCAGCATGGGCGCCAAGTTTCCCGACGAACTCTCCGGCGGCATGATGAAACGGGCCGCTCTGGCGCGGGCCCTGGTCACCCGCCCGGAGATCATTCTGCTCGACGAGCCCACCGCCGGACTCGACCCCATCATCGAGCATTCCATTCACCATCTCATTTGCGACACCTTCATACGCAGTCGCTATACCATGGTGATCATCAGTCACGCCGTGCCGGAGATCTTCAACTGGTGCCATCATGCGGTGGTGCTGCATCAGGGACGTATTCTCGAATCGGGACCCTCCCTGAAGATACGTCACTCGGAGCATCCGGTCATTCGCCAGTTTATTCATGGGAGCCTCGAAGGCCCCATCAAAGTGATGTGAAAGGATCAGGCTATGCGCAGCGTCAAACTTGAAATGGCCGTCGGTCTCTTCGCCCTGGCCGGAATCATGGCCCTGGCGTGGCTCTCCATCCGTCTGGCCCGTTTCGAAGCCGTCGGCGGCAATCAGGTACCCATCGTGGCCCATTTCACCTCGGTGTCGGGCCTCAAACCCGGCGCCTCCGTGGAAATCGCCGGCGTTGAAGTGGGCCGCGTGGCCAGCATCGCCATCGACACCGCTTCCTACGAAGCCAAAGTCGTCATGCGCATCGATCCCACCGTCCCCATCCAGGAAGACGCCATCGCCTCCATTCGCACCAAGGGGCTCATCGGAGACCGGTACATCAAGGTCTCTCCGGGAGGCAGCGACCGTATCCTCTCGTCCGGCGAACGTCTCTCTCAAACCGAACCTGCCGTCAACTTCGAAGAACTGATCAGTCAGTTCATCCACGGCAGCATGCAGAAACCGTGAGGAAGGAACTCAAGATGAAACATCGTATCGGGCTGGCTCTCTTTGTGTGTATCGCTCTTCAGGGCTCCGTCTGGGCCGCCACCCAGTTCACCGGCCTGCAGGAGAGCATCTCCAAAGCCATCGCCATTCTCCGGGATCCGGGCCTGGCCGCCCCTTCGCGGGTGGACGAACGTCGCAACCTGTTGCGCAATACGATTTACACCCAGTTCGATTTCGCCGCCATGTCCTCCAATGCGGTCGGACCGGCATGGCGCAACTTCACTCCCCAGCAGAAGGAGCGCTTCGTGGTCACCTTCCGGCAATTGCTGGAGGATTCCTACCTGGACAAGATCGAAAACTATCGCGGGGAGACCATCGAGTTCCTGAAAGATGTCCCGGAAGGACCGAACACCTCCCGAGTCGACAGCGTGGTGAAAACCCCGTCCGCCGAATACAAGATGTCCTATCGATTGATAAAGGGCTCTCAGGGGTGGAAGGTCTTCGACGTCATCCTGGAGGGAATCAGCCTGGGCAGCAACTATCGGGGCCAGTTCCAGCAGATCCTCTCCCGCTCTTCGGTGGATGAAATGCTGGTGCAACTGGACAACAAAATCCGGGACAATGCCGCCCGGCGGGCCGGAAAGAAGTAAAGCAGTCCATACGCGACCCTGTTCGTATTCCGGAAATATATTCAGGGAGTACGGACAGGGTGGCTGACCGTTTTCGTCGCGTGAAAGCCGCCGATGCATTCCCCCGGACATGAATACGAGATCGCCTCGGAAGAAGGAGGCCGAATCGGGATTTCCGGTAAGGCCTTGAGGTCGTTATGCGCCAGCCTTCATCCGCTTATTCGCCTGCGAAGCAGCAAGGAGTTCCGCATAAGCCAAACCTCCGCTCGATTCGCGGAAGGAAAATATGCGGAGGAAACGGATAATGAATACCCTAATGAAAAGGAAAGAAAAACAGAAAAGTCAAAGGATAGAACATTTCCTTTTTTTGATACTTAAAAGATAACATATTGAAAGTCAAATAATTAGAAATATACATCTGCTCGGTAGAGGGCGATTTACAACGCCCCCCGAAACAAAAAAGGCTCCCTTTCGGGAGCCTTTTTTATCAGAGGCCCTTGGCCGCCAAGGCCGCCTGGGCCGCCGCCAGTCGGGCAATCGCCACCCGGAAGGGCGAACAGGAGACATAATCCAATCCCACCCGCTCACAGAAGTGAATACTGGCCGGATCCCCGCCATGCTCCCCACAAATACCCACCTTGAGATCGGCACGGGTGGAACGCCCCTTCTCCACACCCATGCGCACCAACTCGCCCACACCCTCCTGATCCAGCGAAACGAAGGGATCCTTCTCCATCAGGCCCAGTTCGAGATAACGGCCCAGGAAATTGCCCGCATCGTCCCGCGACAGCCCCATGGTCGTCTGGGTCAGATCGTTGGTGCCGAAAGAGAAGAACTCCGCCACCCGGGCAATGCGATCCGCCGTCACCGCCGCCCGCGGCAGCTCGATCATGGTGCCGATCAGATATTTCACCTTGACCCCGGCCTTGGCCACAACCTCATCCGCCACCACCACACAACGATCCCTCAGGAAGGAGAGCTCCTTCACGTTGCCCACCAGCGGAATCATGATCTCGGGAGTGATGGAAAAACCTTCACGGGTGATCAGGTTGCAAGCAGCTTCCATAATGGCCTGCACCTGCATCTCGTAAATTTCTGGATAGGTGATACCCAGCCGGCAGCCCCGATGCCCCAACATGGGGTTGAACTCCTTGAGGGCCTCCACCCGGTCCTTCACCGCCTTGACCGTCACCTTCAGAGCCTTGGCCACCTCGCTCTGCCCCTTGGCATCGTGGGGAATGAACTCGTGCAACGGGGGATCCAACAGCCGGATGGTCACCGGCAGATCCCGCATCTCCCGGAAAATGCCCTCGAAGTCGGAACGCTGCATGGGCAGAATCTCCGCCAACGCCGCGCGACGCTCCTCGATGGTGTGCGCCAGAATCATCTTGCGCACCGAAATGATGCGCTCCGCCTCGAAGAACATGTGTTCCGTGCGACACAGGCCGATGCCTTCCGCGCCGAAACGACGGGCCAACATGGCGTCCGTCGGGGTGTCGGCATTGGTGCGCACCCGCAAACGGCGCAGATCGTCGGCCCAACCCATGAGGGCGGCGAAATCCTGATAGACCTCCGAATCCTCCGGTTTGCGGGTACCCTCCACCAGCACCTGGAAGATCTCCGAGGGGAAGGTCTCCATCTTGTCCAGAAAAATCTCACCGGTGGAGCCGTCCATGGTGATCCAGTCGCCTTCCTTGACGACGGTATCCTTGACCTGGAAGGTTTCCGCCTTTTCGTCGATGCGCAGGGCGCTGCAACCGGCCACGCAGGGCCGCCCCATGCCCACCGCCACGATGGCGGCGTGGGAGGTCATGCCCCCACGGGCGGTGACGATGCCACGGGCCGCATGCATGCCATGGATATCCTCGGGGCTGGTCTCGTCCCGGATCAGAATGACATCCTCACCCTGTTTGGACAGCTCCTCCGCCTTGTCCGCCGAAAAGACCACCCGCCCGGAAGCCGCGCCGGGAGAAGCGGCCAACCCCTTGGCCAGTGCGGTGCGCTTACCCTTGGGATCCAGCATGGGATGGAAGAGACGGTCCAACGTCTTGGGATCGACCCGCTTCACCGCATCCCGCTTCTTGATCAATCCCTCCCGAACCATGTCCACGGCGATTTTCAGTGCCGCACGGGTGGTGCGTTTGCCGGTACGGGTCTGCAGAATCCACAGTTTGCCCTGCTGCACCGTGAATTCCATGTCCTGCATGTCGCGATAGTGGGCCTCCAGCTTGGCATAGATGTCACACAGCTCCTTGTAGAGCTTGGGCATGACCTCTTCCATGCTGGGCAGATCGCTGCCCTGCCGCTCCTTGCCCACCAGGGTGATCTGCTGCGGCGTGCGAATCCCCGCCACCACATCCTCGCCCTGGGCATTGATGAGAAATTCGCCGTAAAAACGGCGTTCGCCGGTGGCCGGGTCACGGGTGAAAGCCACCCCGGTGGCGCTGTTCTCCCCCATGTTGCCGAAAACCATGGACTGCACGTTGCAGGCGGTGCCCCACTCTTCGGGAATGTCGTTGAGCCTGCGGTAGGTGATGGCCCGCTGATTCATCCAGGAGTTGAAAACCGCGCCGATGGCTCCCCATAGCTGTTCCCGGGGATCCTCCGGAAAGGCCTTTCCGGTCTCCAGCAGGACGCGCTCTTTGAACTGCCCCACCAGATCGCGCCAATCCTCCTCGCTCATTTCGGTATCGAGGGTCTTGCCCGTGGCCGCTTTCTTGCGGTTCAGCAGAGCTTCGAAGCCCGAGTGATCCACCCCGAGCACCACGTCGGAATACATCTGCACGAAACGACGGAAGGAGTCGTAGACGAAACGCCCGTTGCCGGTCTGTTTCACCAGGCCGGCGGCGGTCTCCTCGTTGAGGCCCAGATTCAGTACCGTATCCATCATACCCGGCATGGAGGCACGGGCTCCGGAGCGCACCGAAAGCAGCAGCGGGTTGGCGGCGTCGCCGAAGCGGGCTCCCATCACCTTCTCCACCTTCTTGATCGCTTCGTCGACCTCCTTGCTCAGTCCCTTGGGATACTCACCCCCATGACCGCTGAAGTGGGCGCACACTTCGGTGGTAATGGTAAAGCCTGCGGGAACCGGCAGGCCCAAACGGCTCATCTCCGCCAGATTGGCCCCTTTGCCGCCCAACAGGTTGCGCAGGGTGGCATCCCCATCGGCCTTGCCGTCCCCAAAAATGTAGACGTTCTTCTTGGACATGTTCTCGATCTCCCCGTGGAATGGTCCGCCTCGGCGAAGCCATCTCCTCTCCCGCTATTGGGCCTGTCCATCTGGTGAATTCAGCGCCGCAAGCTTCCTTGCCGGGCGAATGGGCTGTGAATACCTACTCTTCCGGCAACTGAAGCAGACTCACCTCAGCCACCTTGCGAAACGCTTCCCGAACCTGGAGCAACAGCCGCAGCCGGTTGGTTCGCACCGCCGCATCCTCGGCCATGACCAACACGTCCTGGAAGAAGGCGTCGATGGGCTCCCGCAACTGGGCCAGGGCCTCCAGGGCCGGTTGATACGCCCCCTTGCCCACCTGAACCTGGGCCTGGCGGGAATAATAATCGACATCGCCGTGCAGCGCCTTTTCGGCGGGCTCCTTCAACAGAGCCGTCTGCACCGCCCCCAGGTCGTTGAGAGGGGCCTTGTCGAGGATGTTGGCGATGCGTTTATTGGCCGCAACCAGCGCCATGTAGGAATCGAGCTGCTTGAAATCGGCGAGCGCCCGGATACGGGAGACCGCATCGCCCAGATCATCCAGACCGAGAGCCTGGACCGCATCTATCAGATCGTAATCCAGCCCGTCCGACTTGAGATGAAATTTCAATCGCCCGAAAAGAAATTCCAGCACCGCCGTGGTGGTGGCCGGACCCGCCTGCTCCAGTGGTTCGCCGAAGCGGGCATAACCCTCCCAGGCGGCCTCCAGAACCGGCTTGAGGGGCAGCCGCAGGGAAGCGCCCAGGATGATGCGCAGAACGCCCAGAGCCGCCCGGCGCAGTCCGAAGGGATCCTTGGTGCCCGTGGGGGTCAACCCGATACCGAAGCAGCCGATCAGGGTATCGATCTTGTCGGCCAGGGCCAGGAGCTGGCCCCCTTCGCTGGCGGGGAGGTCGTCTCCGGCCCCCTGGGGCTGATAATGCTCCCGGATGGCCCTGGCCACCGTATCCGAAAGACCGGCGGCCTGGGCGTAATAGCCCCCCATGAGGCCCTGCAATTCGGGAAACTCGCCCACCAGTCCGGTCACCAGATCGGCCTTGGCCAGATGGGCCGCCTGCCGAACCATCTCCACCTGAGCGGGGGCGACCCGTTGCGCCAGGAAGGCGGCCAGATCTTCCAGCCGGCGGCGCTTTTGCCCCAAGGTGCCCAGGCGGGCTTGATAGACCACCTTCTCCAGGGCGGGTACCCGCTGCGGAAGGGGAATCTTGCGATCCTCCTGCCAGTAGAAGGCCGCATCCTCCAGACGGGCCTTCAGAACCCGTTCGTAGCCGCGCACCAGCACCGCCGGGTTGTCCACCTCCACGTTGGAGACCACCACGAAACAGGGCAGCAGGCTGCCGTCCGCCTTCCTGACCGGGAAATACTTCTGATGGTTCTTCATGGCGGTCATGAGAACCTCGGGCGGCACCGTCAGATAGCTGGCGTCGAAACGGCCCAGCATGGGCACCGGCCACTCCACCAGTCCGGCGTTCTCCTCCAGCAGGCCCTCATCGAGAACGGCCTCACCTCCCAGATCGGCGGTCAGGCGCCGGGCGCCCTTGACGATCGCCGCCTTGCGCTCTTCCCGATCCAGCATCACCTTGTTGGCCTGCAGCACTTTGCGGTAATCGGCCAGCCCCTTCACCTTGAACGGCCCCGGAGAGAGGATGTGATGTCCTTGCACCGTTTTGCCGGAGACGATGCCGTCCAGGGTCACGGGCAGGGATTTGCCGTCCAGCAGCACCACCAGGGAGAAGACGGGGCGCACGAAGCGCATCTCCCCGCTACCCCAGCGCATCGACTTGGGCCAGGGAAAACCGTTCACCACCGCCTCGACCACCCCCGGAAGCACCTGTCCCGAAGGCAAACCCTGCTGCACGTCCCGGAAAGCCAGACACTCCCCCTTGGGCGTGGCCACCCGTTCCAAGCGGGACATCTCCACCCCGCAGCTTTTGGCGAAACCTTCCGCCGCCTTGGTGGGTTGACCCTGGGCATCGAAGGATTGCTCCACCCGGGGGCCTTTGCGCAGTTCTTCCATATCGGGCTGCCGCTCGGCCAGATTGGCCACCGCCGCCATCAATCGACGGGGGGTGACCTGCACTTCCAGGGAGTCGAAGGTCAGACGGACCTTCTGCAACGCCTCGCTCAACCGCTCCTGCAACGAAGCCGCGCCGGCGGCCTGCATGCGGGCGGGAATCTCTTCACAGCCGATTTCCAGAAAGAGTTCGCTCATGGCTGACCGCCTCCCTTGAGCAGGGGATAGCCCAACGCCTCGCGTTGCGCCACCCAGGCCTCGGCAATGCGGCGCGCCAGATTGCGCACCCGACCGATGAACCGCTGACGTTCCGTCACGCTGACCGCACCACGCGCATCCAGCAGATTGAACAGGTGGGAACACTTGATCACCTGATCGTAGGCCGGCTGGGGCAGAACCGGCCCACGGGCGGGATCGAGCAGGCGCAACGCCTCCTTCTCGTGATCATCGAAATGGCTGAACAGCCGGTCACAGTCGGCGGCTTCGAAATTGTAGCGGGAGTAATCCACCTCCGCCTGATGGAAGACATCGCCGTAGCGCACCCCGTCGGTCCACTCCAGATCGAAGACGTTCTCCTTCTCCTGGAGATACATGGCCAGGCGTTCCAGTCCGTAGGTGATCTCCCCGGAAACCGGGCGCAGTTCGATGCCGCCCACCTGCTGGAAGTAGGTGAATTGGGTCACTTCCATGCCGTCCAGCCAGACCTCCCAGCCC
>JADGAQ010000098.1 GCA_015231925.1 Magnetococcales bacterium | reverse complement strand
GGTCTGACCCCTTTTTGGTTCGTGTAGACACAGTGTAGACACTTGGAAAAAATTCGCCGGTTTTTGTAGACAATCGGCCCCGACATGACACCCCGCCAAGGAGTGCTTCCCTCGCCCCAATCCGCCAGGGGGGGAACCGTCTCCATCGGGTGGTGATTCCCCCGGTCCGATTCGAATTCAAGTGGAAATCTCCGGGTGTCCTGGGATATCCTGGGAGGCAGGAGGAAGTGAACATGACCACCATTACCTTTGACACGCTCCAGTTCGTGCGCCGTCTCAAGGATGCCGGTATTCCAGAACCTCACGCCGAAGCCATCTCCGAAGCCTTCAAAGAAGCCCAGGTGACGCAAGCCAGCGAGTTGGCTGCCAAGCGGGATTTGAAGGAGTTGGAAGGCCAGCTTTCGACCAAGGCCGATATGGCCAAGATCGAAGCCCGTATCAGGGAACTGGAACTCAAAGTCGAAGTAGCCAAAGTGGAGCTTCGAAAGGAAATCGAATCCGCCAAGGTGGAAACCATCAAGTGGGTTGTGGCCACCGGCATTGTCATTCTTGGCGGGGTTGCGGCCCTCAACCGCATGGTTCCTCCACCGGTCCCGGTCTATTTCCAGCCCCCTGCCCAGGAAATGCGCTTGCCGTCTCCGGTCCAACCGGCACCCGTTCTGCCCAAGTAGCCTTGCCCATTACCCAGCCCGATGCCCCGGCATGATACCTGCCAGGGGGTGATTCTCTCGCCTCGATCCCCCAGGGGGAAGCGCCTCCATCGGATGGCCTCCCCACACCGAAGACCACCACCACAAAAAAAGGGGGCACGGCGGCCCCCTGGTGCGTTTGAACAGGGTTTTCTAAAAAACCCGAAAGCTGTAACTGGCAAAATGGAACTCTCCCCCCCGTTTTGGTATTTCACCGCGCCCGATTTGCATCATTTTCAAGGAGTTTCGGCATTCCCGCCATTTGGTCAGCGCCTCCCCTCGGCCAGCTTCAGCACCAATTCACGGGCCACCCGCTCCGCATCAGCACGGCTCAGGCCCTGTTCAAACTCCAAAACTCCCGCCCGCTCTCCGAAGTCATCGGCCCATTCCGGGGGGATTGGTTGCCCATGGTCCAAAGCCCCAGTTGCCTTTCCTCGCAGCCATTCCAGCAGCGCCCCCTTATGCGCCTGGATCTTCTCCACCAGGCTGGATGGTGGCGGGGAATCAGCCTCCAAGGTCAAAGCGTCGCCCACTAAACGGAACGTCACCCCTGCCGCTCTCAACTCCGAAATCAAAGGGTCATGCTCCACCTTTCACCCCCTTTCCCGGCAGGATACCCCTCTTTATCCGTAACATGCGAAACATTATGTGATTTCAATGAGTTACGCGCATTTTCTGCCGTAACATCCTTGGCTTGTGTTACGGATATTTTGCTGTCTAACTCATTGTTTTTGCTACTTGTTCCGGATGTTACGGGTAAAATGGGGGTATCTGCCGGAATGTACCTTTTGAAGGCGTCAAGGAATGCTTGCCGTCGGTAGCCTTTGGCAAGGGTGCCCCCAACTCGGTTGGTGCTTGGACGAATTCCAAACGGCTTGAGGAGGTTTGCCAAAGCTCGCGGGGACATCGCACGGCCACGGTCGAAAGTTGCCCACGGATGATCGGCAAATTGTCCCCCGGTCAATCGCGCCAACAAGCTTTCCGTGGTGAGAACATCCACGGCGGTTTCAGCCCAGATAGCACGGATGTCGGCCAACAGCATCTCACGAATGCTTCCGCCTTCATCCTCGTCCGGTTCCCCGGCAAGTTCCCGGATTGCCCGTCGCGCACAATCCGGCCAACCCCCACCAACCGCATCCGCGATGGCCAACAAGGTGCGCCAGTTGTCTTGGCCCCGATCCGAAAGACAGTCGGGGATATCCACCGGATCGGCGTCTTTCAGTCGCGAAAGATTGTCGTTTGCCCACCTGGCGGCCTTTCGCGCCAACTCGTGCAAATGCCCCAGCCTGTCCAGCCGCAGCCGCTCTACCTGCTCTGTTGGAAGTTTGCGCCGCATAGAAATGACGATTGATCGATCTTGCAGGGTGTCCGGCAGACGGCCAATGGCAGCGATGGCGAGAGGTGCCCAGGTACAGAAGGCCCGCACCTCAAGTTCCTCTCCCCCCACCCGCAGAACGGTTGCTGTTGCCCGGTTGTGCCCGCAATTGAGGATGCCCCGAAGTTCGTCTTTTCCGTCAACAAAGGTGTCGGCCTCATCGATAAGAAGCGTTGGTTGGGCAACTTCAATGGCCCGGAATACTGCCGCCGCCGTGATGTTGGACAAGTGGAGCGGTTTTGGGACCAACCCGCCAAGAACGGTCAACAGGGTGGACTTCCCACACCGCTTTTCCGGGGAGACAACGGCCAGCCGGGGGGAAATTTGCGCTGCATCGAAAGCATGGGTGTGGAGAACCCACAACGCGATTGCCGTTGGACAGCCCCGTTCCATGCAGACATGTCGTGTCAAAACCCTTGCCAGATCCGCCAGCAGTTGCCCGCCGTCCACCGGTTCCGGCCAGGGAATAGGCGGTTCCAACGCCAGGGGGCGGCCCTGGCCAGAAATCCCGCTTCGGTCCCCCGTTGTGCGCCGCTTGGCAATTCCGGCATCCTGTGCCGCATGAGCCGTTTCAACCAAGGCCTTGGGGGGTGAATCATCCATGCCCCACCTCCCGCCGAAGCGCCATGAAATCGTTGAAGTCGGAACCGCTTTCCCCGTCGCTGAATTCAGGTACCAGGAGCCTCGCCCCCGAAGCCAGAGCCGCCGCCCGGCCCTTGCTCAGGCCAGGGTTTCCGGGGGTGAATCGGTCGTTGTCGCAGCAAACCACCAGATTGATTTGTTGGTACCGCCGCCGCGCCTCCATGGCTACGGGCTGTAGGTTTCCGGCATCGAAGGCCACCAGGACAGGAAACCCGGTTTCCTCGTGAAGCGTTGCCGCCGTCGCGAAACCCTCGGCCAAAAGGAGAGTTCCTGCCGGATTGATATCCGGTCCGATCCGGTAGAACAGGCCCCGCTTCCGTCCACCAGAAAGAAACCGCTTGGAGCCGTCCGGGGTGATGAACTGCAAACTCCAGATGCGGCCTTCGAAGTCGCAGACGGGCACCACCAGCGCCCCACGAGATTGCTGGATGCCGTGGGGTTGGACGTACTTCCGGATCAGGTAGGGGTGCCGTGGATCGGCGGGAATAGCCTCTTGCCAAATCCCCGTGGCCCGCAAAGCGGCCTCTTCATGAAGACGCGCTTCCTCTTCCTGGCGTGCCGCCTTGTCGGCTTCGATCCGCCGCCGCAGAAAATCCCGTTCGGGTTGGCTCAGGGTGTCGCGGGATTTCAGACACCAGGTCGAAGCTTGTCCCGACTTCCAATTGCCAACAGCATCGCCAACCGCGCCCAGGATGCGGGGAAAGTCCTGGCGGGGGTCAAGCCCGAGGAGCTTTCCGGCCAGGGTGAAGCCGTCACCGGCACCGCATTGGTTGCAAATGAAGGTGCCGTCTCCATCTTGATCATCAAAGCGAAATCGGTCCCTTCCACCACAAAATGGGCATGGACCATGCTTTCCGGTCAGGAACTCCGGCCCCATGCCAAACCGGGGGAGGATGTCGGGCCACCGCCCACGGGCAGAGGCTTTCACCTGGCCAGCATCAAGGCCTTGTTCGGATGGCCCGGTTCTGATAGCATTTTGTCGCGAATTCAAGGAATTGCCCGGCCCACCAGCCGGGCTTTTTTGTTGGTTCATGGCGGGATCCTCAACCTGCCCGCCGGGCATCGGCTTCGGTTGTCGAAGTGACCGGTTCATTACGATTCAGCCAATTCAGAACATCGCTCTTCCGGTAGCGAACATGTCGGTTCCCGATCTTGATAAACGGGATCCCGCCCCCGGCCCAGCGGTCACGCTGCAAGGTTTTGACGCTACAATCTCGGATTGCGGCAACAGACTGTTCAGCAAACAGAGTGTCGTTTGGCGAAGCGTAAAATTCTTGAATCAGGGAGAGTCTTGATTGTTCGGTAGTCACAATAACACCTCATGGTTGATCGTTTCTCATGAGGGGTATTAGAACTCTTTCAGCGAGGAACGGCAAAATTCTGTATATAAACTATACAAAGTGAACGATATGGATCATTAGATATAAATGATAATAATTATATTAATGTCATAAATAATTCAATATTTTGTATAATATTATATTATGCTTGAATGAGGGAGTTATTCAACTTTTGAAGGATCAGGCATACCGGCTTGGAGCCAGGCATTCACATGCTTATAAAGGGTGGTTTCGTTCGGAAGGTTGCGACCAAGTTCCCCTTTGACCCACCATTTCCGATCTTGGTCATCTTGCATTTCTTTCACTACCCGTCGTGCCGATAATTCGTTCCCGTGCATGAGGGTTTCAGGAGCGGTGTTGTCAACGATCCATCGCGCCCCCTTGCATGCTCCAATTGCCCTTTTCCGGTCAGGGTCTTTTTTTGGCAGGAACGCCCAAGGATCAACTGCGGCATCTTCATTACCGGGTTCCGGGATTGCTTGGGAACTGGCAACGGGTTCTGGTGGTGGGATGGCTGCCGGTTGAACGGGTGCCTCTGGTGTGAGACAGGTTGCGGGGGTGGCCCATGCGGCCATTCCGGGAGGAAGTTCCCAGCCAAGGGAAAGTGCCCAATTCACAAACTTAACACGATTTATGTAATATATTCTGCCTGTTTCATTGACGACTACTCGATCAGGCCTCAACGATCCTTCGTCAATAGCATCATTTGCAGCTTCCAATCTATCATTAGTTGGGTTTCTATTGATTTCATTATTGTCATAGTAATCGTTGCCTGATTCATCAACATTTGTAGCGCCAACGGCTTTAATATAAATATCTAAATGGGCTTTCCTTTGTGGCTCGGACCCAGGAAAGCGTAACGGATCAAGATAAACAGACAAGGCTATTAACTCTTCGAGGAGAATTTCATCTACTTTCTGCCAGTGATCCCAATAAGGCATTCCAAATTCATCTTTATAATTGAGTATCACCGGACGAAACGGTTCCGTAATATAAGATGTTTTTCTATAAGGTATACGACAACAAGTTGGCATTCTCGCATCCTTCAAGGCATCCTTCATGAAGAACCCGGCCAGGAGGGTGAAGGTGCCCTCTTTTCGGTGATCAGCCTATGCCGGGTGTTCGGTGGGGTCAGCGGTTATTCCCCGGAAGAATAATGCCTCGCCCGATCCAGAAGAAATTCTGGTGCCAGATCGGCCCCATTGTCCCAGGTTACGGTTCCAAGTTCGGCATTCTGTCTTGCCGTGGCAAACAGGTTGGGGTCTCGTAGCGGCCCAAACACGGGACCATCCAGTTCGTCGGACAAATCCACCTCTCCGGCTTCCCCCGTGTTGAAGGTGATCCAGAGACGATAGCCGCCCAAATGCCGAACGCTGGTGGTATGGGGTATCATCGGTTTCACTCCAAAGGGGAAATTGGATTCAGGGGTTCACGGCGCACGGCTCGCTCCCAATTGTCCATCAACTCGGAACGATGCAGTGACATCCATTCGGATACCATGGATTGAGCCCGCCTTGGCAATCCCCCTTCCAGAAGGTTGCCATCAAGGTCGAGAACAGCTTCTTTTCCGCCGTAGAAAGCGTGGAAATGGGGGGGATTGTGATCCCGCCAATACATGGCAATCAGAATCCCGTAAAACCTCGCCAATTCCGGCATGCCATCATCCTTTCGCCCGGCTCAGACCATCGCTCTGGAAGGGGATGATTTCCGCCGAAGGGATGGCCCCCATCCAGCGCAGAAACGCCGTCTCAATCTTCGTCATGGGTTCCCGCAGCCGCTCCACATCAAACACGATGTAGCCGCCCGTCACATCGGCGTTCTTGATCCGATGGTTGACCAGCCCCTTGATGGCGTAGGACGAAATATCCAGGCTCTCGGCCATGGTGATGAAGGTTCGCCGCATGTCGTGAACAGAAAAGCTCACTCCGGTCTGTTCCGTCACCTTGGCCATTTGTGCACGGGGTTCAACGAGATGTCCCCCGACTCCTCCACCTGGAAAAACGAACGGGCTTTCCCCCGTCTCGGATTTGCGGCGGGTCAACAAGGCCATCAGGTAATCTCCCAGGGGCAGATGCAGCGGGTCATGGTTCTTGGTGTCCGGAATGGTCAGGGAACGGCCCGCCAGGTCCACGTTCTCCCAACGCAGCCGGGCAGCCTCCTCCCGCCGAAGTCCGGTCAAGATCACCGTCAGCAGATAATCCCGCATGGTGGCGTTCTCCAGGGTCATGACGCCCTGATACCACGTCTTCAGCTCATGCGGTTTGATGATGGTCTGTCGTCGTTCAACCCGGTACCATGCACGGGTTTGGGACAACCGTTTGACAGGGTTCTCCGGCAGCAGGGAACGCCCCTGCTCATCCTCGTATTTGCCCGCCGCGAAGTTGAACAGCGCCCTCAAGAGCCGCATGCCCAGGTTGGCGTAAGCCTGCCCGTGGCCCGTACCAATCTTGGCGTGCCGTTTCTCCACCATGTCCTTGCTGATCCCCACGAACGGCTTTTCCATCCAATCGGAGAAGTGCAGCCTCAACACCCGCCGGTAGTCGATCAGGGTCTTGGGCTTCAAATCCTTCCTGGCGGCCAGGTAGTCTTCAAACACAGCCCCCAGGGTCTTGGCCTTGAGCGTGGCTTCCCGTTCCTCTCCGATGGGGTCATGGCCTTGGGCAATCTCCCCCAGTAACCGTTGCGCCTCCTTGCGTGCCTGCTCTGCCGTCAGCTCCCCATACCGGCCCAGGGTGATCCGCTTCACCTTCCCGGATACGCGCTTCTCCACGATGAAGGTCTTGGAACCTGGAGTGCAACGCAGGCCGAACCCTTTCAGCTCGTCATCCCGGTAAATCACTTGGCCCGTATCGGGAACAGGCAACCGGTCGATTGCGCTTTTGATCAGCCTCATGTCAAGCCTCCGAATCCGGGTTTCATGTAGACACCTTGCCGGGAAAATTCCTTAAAACCATCCGATTTTTCAAACCGCTAACTGCTTTTCCGTGTAGACACAGTGTAGACACTTGGATGAAAAACCGTTCAAAATCGTTCGTAAACCTTCTAACTCAGAGTGCCACAAAAACACCGTGGAAGCAATGCAGTTTCAAAGTTTATAGGAGAATGTAGACACCGTTAAAAGTGCCATTTCGATAATTTGTAATCAGCAGGTTGGGGGTTCAATTCCCTTCGCCAGCTCCAGGAAAAGGAGTTAGACCAATAAGGTCTGGCTCTTTTTTTGTTAAACTATCTTTTAGTTGTATTGACTCGGATACACGGGGGGCGGGGGAGGATCGTCACCCCCTTGCGGGCAGCGCCCTGAGGCTTGGCTAACCGGAAGAACCGGTTTGTCCTTATCTTGTTTATGGATTATCGGCAGCGTTGTTCGGAGGGGAGTTCTCCGGATCCTGGGGGATCCGGAGAGGTGCTTCAGTCCATCATTACTCGCACTTGTTCATATCAGGGCGGTTGGCTGCGCAGAAGTGGGTTCCGGCTGCATCGGCCTGACCCTTGGCATCAAAACCGCCAACCAGCGCCTTGCCACTCCAGGAAGCGGCAATCTGCTTGAACTTGGTGATGTCCGTGCGGTCGTTGTCACACGCCTTCTTGGCAGCTTCCAGGCAGGCCGCCTCGGAGGCCGCTTCCTTCACCTGCACACATTCGGCTTTCCCGTCGCACTTCTTGAAGGAGTCCGCCTCTTTGCCCTTGCACGCCGTCCGGGCGTAGGAGAGCTTGCATTCCGCCTGACTTGCCATCGGCGTCCAAACAAACGCCACACCCGCTACCAACGCCAACCATAACACGCTCTTTTTCATTTCTTGTTCCCAGGACCGTTATAGGAGGTGGAGAACCCCGTGGCTACCCGCATGGGCAACCCGCCACCCGGCAGTATAACGAGGCCTTGTTAACAAATCTATAACAGTCGAATCCATTGCATTAAGTGCCAGGCAATGAATTGTGACAACTAAAATAAAGTAATAACCGCACATAATAACAAGAAAGATATAAAAATCCAATAATCATAATTAATAAGTTATAAGATAAATAATATAAAATATATTTCCATCTATACAAAAACTTATTGTAACTCTTGCAAACCTGGAATCAACGGACGGGTATTATGACGTTATCATGACCCAAGCAGCTCCGGGCGCACCATCCAGGCCAGGGACCAACCTCCCGCAGCATTCCGTTCCAGGGCCACGACACTTCCCGGACGGGTCGCCACCAGTGAGTCGGGCTGCGACGGCCCCGCCAGCAGCAGAGAAATCAGTCGGGCCATGAAGGGTCCATGACCGGCGACAAGGGTATCCGTTTGCCAATTGTCCACCTGGGAGGCAAACGGGGCCACGGCATCATCGGGACGAATCCCCGCCACCTCTTCCAACTCCACATCCGGAGCCAGTTGAGAACGGAACAGCCGGGCTGTTTCCCGAGCCCGGACCTTGTCACTGTGCAGAATGCGGGCAGGGCAGATCCCGGCAGCGGCCAGAAATCGCGCCATCTTTTTCACATCGGCAATCCCTTGCGGGGTCAAGGGCCGTTCGGGATCGATATCCTTGGCCACGGCATCCCCATGATGGGCCAGCAACAGTACCATGCCGTCTCCTGTTATCCGTCGCGCTCTTTCAAATTGGGATTGGCAGGATCGAGGATGACCTCTTCCAGGGGACGTCCACCCAGAAGACGCCGCATGCGCTCGGTGCGCAACGTCTCCTCGAAGGCGGCTTCATCGACCACCGGATTTCCGGGAGCCGGTGAGGCGACGGTTTTCGCGGGTTTGACTTCCGGCTTGGTTTCCATGGCCTGCCTCTCCTGGAAAAAGGGTTCCGGATCCCATTATGCCTTGAATGGGGGCAGGGATTGAAGCGTTGTTTCGCAATTTCGCCTCAGGGTGCCGTCGGCAAGGCGTGCCGGATTCAATAGAGCCCTTTGGCGTTGAAGTAGGGACCGTAACCATGATCGTCCTGAAGCACATGGGAGAGCAACCATTGGGAAAGAAAGGACTCGACGTGTTCTTCCCTCAGCAGATGGCTCTCTTTTGCAGTGCTTTTAAGATTCTGAATGGTCTCAAGAATCTTTTTGTGCGCCTCTTCATGTTCCATGAGGCGTGGATACTGGTAAAACCGCATCAATTCTTCTTCTTCGACGAAGTGGAATTGCAGAAAATGTTGCAGAGCCTGCAAGGACTGCAGCACGGCTTTGGTATTGCTGCCCTGCTCGACAGTGACCATCAGGCTGTTGATGATCTGCATCAATTTCTTGTGATGGGCATCCATGCGGGCCAAACCGACACTGAAATGGTCTTCCCAGATAAGGGGGAGTCGGGAGGCGTTGTGGCCATGCAACCGGGTTCCCAGACGTTTACCATAGGCTTCGAAGAGCTTCCATTGCACGATGGGAATGCCGTGCAACACCCGGGGGGGGATTTGGTAAACGGTGACCGGTTCCAGGGTGCGATAGCGAAAGAGCCCGGGGGTTTCGAAAAAGGCGCCGTCTTCTCCGAAAAAGTCCCGGATATCCAACTGTTCCAGAACCTCCCCCCCCAGCAGGCGCACCAGTTTGCCCTGAACCACCAGGTTCAGCAGGGTGTGGTGGTCGCAGTCGATATCGCTGTCGGGGGGAAAATGGACCACGCCCGCCGCTTCGGCAATCTGGCTTTGCGTGGAGTAGGAGATGCCTTCACCCAAGAGTGGGGTGGATTGCAGGAAGATCCGGGTTTTGTGGGTACGCTCCAGCGAGCGGAACAGGTTATTGCGATGCACGAATTCCCGATAGAGAAAACAGGGAATAGCCAGAACCTGCACGAAACTTGCCGCCCGATAGGTCTCCAGGCAGGGGGATCCCAACAGGCCCGACATCTCTCCCAACAGGGCTCCTGCAGCCATCAGGCTGTGGTAATCCAACTCCGAATGGATGCGTTCCACGCTGCCCGACAGGATCAGGTGGATGGCCTGATGCACCTCGCCCGCTTTGAGCATGATGGTGCCGGGATTGAAATCGAGGACCCGGCTGTTCAACAGGGGCTTCAGATGGTGGTATTGTACGTTTGGAAAGATATTGGACAGGTAGCGATGGGCTCTCTCCTGAATGTAGCCGCCCTGATCTTCGATCAGCACATCCATGGTGCCGAAGGCGGCGGAAGAGCCGACGGCCTTTTCCCGATCGTTCAAGGGCAGGGAGGTGTGGGAGAGGATGATCTTGGTGGAGTGGTCCAGGCGGAAATCCTCCGCCTCGCCGTGGATCATGCCGCCGCCGATATCGATCTTTTTGAGATCCGCCGGCGTCAGATAGCGTTCCCGGGTCAGGTCGAAGAAGTCCTGGGAGATGCCCGGTTTCTCGGCATCGTCGGTGACCATGCCTTGCAGCACCCGGAAACTGGAGATATCGGCAAAATGGGCGTAGCTGCGGTAGCCGTCTTCCCAGAGGGTGCGGAAAAAGAGGATGTTGGTTTCGACGGGATGGGGTGAGAAGACCGGTTTGACCTCCAGACCTTCGATGTCGTTCCAGGTATCGAATTCCAGATCGACCACTTCGAAGTAGTCCGAAAAGAGCTCTTCGTCGATGGATAGCAGGGCGGCGAGCTTCTTTTCCACCGAGGCTCTGACCAGGGGGGTGGAGAAATATTTCAGACGGTGGCCGGAACGCATCAGAGTCGGCAGTCCCGCGAAATGGTCGTCGTGGGAGTGGGTATGGAAAACCCCCTCGATTTCGTTGATACTGATACCCACGGCGGTCAGATTGAACAGCAGATTGGGACCGGCGTCGATCAGGTAGATTTTTCCCTGAAAGACCACCACACTGGCCATGGCCGGTCGATTGGGATCCCAGCCGTCGCCTTCACCCAGGTGGACGATGCCGAAATACTCCCGACGCACCGGCTGAAAGCAGAGGGGGAAGGGGCAGGGGTAGCGTTCGTTTTCCCCCAGGTTGAGATCCACCTGGACCGTATCGCCCTGAAATGAGAATTCAAAACGGTTGAATCCCAGGCGGCGCAACAGGACGCCGTTGCGGATTTCCACAGCCTCGTCTTCCAGAAGACGTGCCTCCAGCAGCTCTTCCGAAGGTCGGATGCGGCCAAAAGCGAAGCGCTGTTTAAGGCGCATCATCTCCTGGGCTTGATGAACGGGGATGCCGGTGCGGGTAATCTCCTCCCGGGAGATCAGACCGTAATTACCGCGAAATATGTATTGCAACTGGGATTCCACCGCTTCCGGAAGACCGATGACCAGTGGCTTGAGTCCTGTGTTATTGGGGTGCCCCGGGATCAGAAATCCCTGGCGATAAAGCATTTGCAGGACGGGAAACTCCGCCAGATTGCAGAACTGGCCGTTTTGCAGCATGGCATCCGACAGGAGGATGGCATTGGGACCGGTTTCGAAGCGAACGCCGTTTTTTTCGGTGGGAACGATGAGGCCCCGTTTCATCAAATGTTTGACGCTGTCCGCCGGACATCCGCATTGGATGCGCAGGTCCGCCGCCGGAATTTCCACCCAGTAAAGGCCCGGGCAAATGTCAACTTTGTTGATTGGATACATGTAGGGTGCCTGTCTTTTGCAACACACCGCCCGAAATGATGAAACAAACCCGTAATACTCTAAAATTCCTGTCTCGCAGAATTGGTGCCAAGTGTTGAGGGGGGATGTTCCGTAAGGAATATGCCGGGGTGGAACAAAAAGAGTGCTTGATCTTGTTGGCATTCCGTCTCATTCTGAATTGGATTCGGGGTGTCCCGTCGAGAGAGGTGAATCAGGTGACCAAGCGGATGGTTCCATGGAAATAAAGCCGGAGGAGACTTCTTCCTGTCGCTTGGGAGGGCTTCAATCCAGCACCCCGTTGGTGCTTCTGGGGATCATCCTGTCGCTTTTGTTTGGCGGCGAGATGGTCATCATGCTGGTTTTGGGTTCTTTCAACGAGGGCACCGCCGGTTGGCAGACGGCCTTTCTGGACGGTGCGCTGCTGACGGCCTTGTTGTTCCCGCCGCTTTACCTCTTTTTCTATCGGCCCCTGACCTGTCTGGTGGAGAGTCGGGAGCGCAGCCTGCATCACACCCGGCAGCTTCTGGAGGAGCTGGAGGTGGTGCAATCGCGTTTTGGTTCCCTGACCAATGCGGTCATGGATGCCATCATCGCGGCGGATCAGGAAGGCCGCATCATCTTCTGGAACAGGGGTGCCGAACTGATCTTCGGCTATACGGAGGAGGAGATAGCCGCCCTCTCCCTGACGGCTTTGATGCCGGAACGCTACCGTCCGCAGCATCAGGAGGGTATCGACCGGGTGGTTCGGGAAAAGAAGTCCTTTCCGATGCACGGTTACGTCCTCGAACTGGAAGGATTGCGCCGCGACGGAACGGAGTTTCCCCTGGAGATGTCCCTGGCCACCTGGCTGGAACAGGATAAACGCTATTTTGCGGCCATCATCCGGGATGTTTCCGACAAGCATCAAGCCAAGGAGGCCTTGAGCATTGCCACCTCGGTTTTCAGCGATGCCCTGACCGAAGTGGACGAACAGGTCCGGGTCGCCACCCGGGTTTTCGAAAATGCCCTGGAGGGGGTATTGGTTTCGAACATGGAGGGCATCATCCAGTCTGTCAATCCGGCTTTCACCCACATTACCGGTTACGAATCGGAAGAGGTGGTGGGCCATCCGGTGCGTATCCTCTATTCCGACCGGCACGATGCCCAGTTCTTCCAGGAGATGCAGCATTCCCTGACCAAGGTGGGGCGCTGGCGCGGGGAGATCTGGTGTCGACGCAAGACGGGGGAGGCCATTCCCCAACTCTTTTCCAGTCTGGTCATCGCCGGTGGACAGAGTTCGCCGCCGATTCTGGTTTCGGTCTTCTCCGATTTGACGGAGATCAAACGTTCCCAGCAGGAGTTGCAGTACCGCACCTTCCACGATGCCCTGACCGGATTGCCCAACCGGGAACTCTTTTTCGACCGGCTGCACAAGTCGCTGCAACAGGCCATGCGTTCGCGACGCAAACTGGCGCTGGTCATGTTCGACCTCGACTTTTTCAAACGGGTCAACGATCGGGTGGGTTTTTCCGGGGGGGATCTGGTGTTGCGGCGTATCGCCGATCGCATTCGGGAAGGTTTGCGAGAGGCCGACACCATCGGTCGACTGGGAGGGGACGGTTTTTCGGTGCTGCTCCACGACATTACCGGGGTACCGGATCTGGTGGAGGTGACCCGCAAGATGCGCACCCTCATCTCCACCCCCATTCCGGAGGTGGATCCCAATCTCATGGTGACGGCCAGCTTCGGGTTGACCCTCTTTCCCGATGACGGCACCAGCGACGAGACCCTGATGACCAACGCCGAGCTGGCCATGAAGCGGGCCAAGGGGGCGGGTCGGGATACCTTTCAGTTCTATACCAGCGAGATGGGGGTTCAGGCGGCCAATCGCATCGATCTGGAAACCCGGTTGCGTCGCGCCATGGACCGACGGGAGTTCGTGCTGCACTACCAACTCAAGGTGGATGCCCGGGACAAGCGTCCCGTGGGCATGGAGGCGCTGATCCGCTGGAACCAGCCCGGCATCGGCTTGACCTATCCGCTCGATTTCATTCCCCTGGCGGAAGAGACGGGTCTGATCACCAGTCTGGGGCAGTGGGTGATTCAGGAGGTGGTGAGTCAGTTGGGCAGTTGGTACCGGGCCGGAAAACCCCTGTTGCGGGTGGCGGCCAACGTCTCCTCCCGCCAGTTTCAGGAGAGCCGGTTTCTGGAATCGGTGGCGGGTGTTCTGGTTGGTCAGCCTTTCCGCCCGGAGTTGCTGGAGCTGGAGTTGACCGAGAGCCTGATCATGGAGGATGTGGAGCAGGCGGTGCGTACCATGGAGGCTTTGCGTTCCCTGGGGGTTTTCATCTCCATCGACGATTTCGGCACCGGCTACTCCTCTCTAGCCTACCTCAAGCGGTTTCCGATCCATGCCCTCAAGATCGACCGCTCCTTCGTGCGGGACGTGCCCGCGGATACCAACGATGCCGCTATCGTTTCGGCCATCACCTCCATGGCGCATCAGTTGAGTCTGCGGGTTGTTGCGGAGGGGGCTGAGACGGAAGAGCAGGTTAACTTTTTGGTTGAAAAGGGCTGTGACGAGATTCAGGGTTATTATTTCAGCAGACCGTTGCCTGCCGAGGGCATCATGGCGCTGGTTGAGGAGTTGGTCGAAAAAGATCAGGGAGTGGCCACGGAAGCCAAGTGATGGGCCATGCGGGAGGTTTCCGGCAGGCGAAAGCCTTTGGTGCAGGCCAGCACCAGGCGGATGGCGCTTTCCAATCCCACCCGATGTCCGCTGGAAATGTAGAGCGGAGCCACTCGATCACGGGAGCGCAGCAGCGCCCCGACGATCTCTCCGTTGTCGAGCAGGGGTACCCAGGCACCTTTGTGGGCGGGCAGTTCTGCGGCGGGTTGGCCGATGAGACGGCTTTTGGCCACGCCGATGCTGGGCCGATCGCTGAGCAGGCCCAGATGACAGGCCAGTCCGAAACGGCGGGGATGGGCCACTCCCTGGCCGTCGCAGAGCAGCAGATCGGGTTTTTCCGTCAAACCGTCCAGGGCTTCCAGCACCAGCGGGGTCTCCCGGAACGACAACAGCCCCGGAACATAGGGAAAGGTGACTTCCCGCTGCAGCACCACCTGTTCCAGCAGGCCCAGCTCCGGAAAGGAGAGGCGCACCACCGCCACCCGACCGCGGCGGCTGCCTCGGGGAAAACCGATATCCAAACCCGCCACGGAGCGGATGGCGTCGAAGCGATCGGCGCGTTCCACCTGGTTGGCCAGGGTCAGCTGGATCCGTTTGGCTTCCGGGATCGAATCGGGCCAGAGGGGGGTCATGCCATTTCCAGTATCAGTTCCGGTATACGGGGGTCCGGGGGGGATTATCCCCCCCGGCGGGGTTCGGGGCAGCGCCC
>JADGAQ010000097.1 GCA_015231925.1 Magnetococcales bacterium | reverse complement strand
CACGGGCGGTTGGACCGGAGGCGCGACACCGGGGGCTTGGGCCACGGCAGGCGGGGCCACGGGCGGTTGGACCGGAGGCGCGACACCGGGGGCTTGGGCCACGGCAGGCGGGACCACGGGCGGTTGGACCGGAGGCGCGACAACGGGGGCCTGGGCCACGGCGGGCGGGATCACGGGCGGTTGAACCGGAGGCGCGACAACGGGGGCCTGGGCCACGGCAGGTGGGACCGGGGAGGGGGGTGGACCTTCCGCCTGTGGAGCGGGCACGGGTTTGGCTTCCGCGGATGGTGGAGGCGCCGCCACCGGAGTGACGACGACGGCGGCGGTTTTGCTTCCGGGGGCCGGTTTCCCTGCGGGGGAGACCCCGCCGGGAGGAGATCCCCCGTGTTCGGCGCGGGGGCGGATTTTATCCGTGGCCACCTCCAGGGTGGACTCCCCGGTGGAGAGCAGCACCTGTTCGAAGAGCCACTCCGAGGCGAAATAGAGCCCGCCCAGAGTGATGACCGCCCCGAGCAGCCGACGCTGGGTACGTTTTCGCGGCAGATGGGGATTGAGGGTCATGCGCAGAAGTTTTTTGCCTTCGCTCGGCGGCAGGTCCGCCGGGGCCGACCTCGGGGGTTCGGGCGGTGGCGGGGGTGGCGGTGCGAAGTCGACGGATGACACGGGTGTCGTGAAGTCAACCGACGGCGCGGGCGTCACCACGGCAGGGGATGGCGCGGGCGGCGGAGTCGCGGCTTCCGGCTTGGGGGCGGCCCCGACTTTGAAAACGCTTTCCGGTTCCTTCAGGGCGTTGAGTCCGAGGAGCTGTTTTTCCCACGGGTTGGCGGCGGCCTGGCTTTCCGTTCGGGAACCCCGCTTCTCCTCCTCTTCCGATTCGCGCAAGGTATCCAGAAGCAGACTCATGGCGTCCCCATCAGAGTGGACCAGGCGCCGGCCAGGGTATTGTCGGCGGCGGGTTTCTCGTTGCCGCCGTTGAGCAACTCCTGATCGTGCCCGGACAAGCTGTCGACGGGTTCGGTCATCACCATGGGACGCAGGAAGATCACCAGTTCGGTCTTGTTGGAGCGCTCTTCCCGGAAGCTGAAGAAGTTGCTCAGAATGGGCAGCCGGGAGAGGATGGGCACGCCGTCGGTGGCGTCGCTCCGGGTGTTTTCCATGAGTCCGCCCATAACCGCCACCTGGCCGTTACCCACCCGCAATACCGAATCCATCTCCTGCACCTGCACCACCGGCACCTGGGGCGGGGTGTAGGTGAGGTTGTTGCCCAGATTGGCCCGCAGGTTGGGGTCGGGGTTGTCCACCCATTTGGAGACCCGCTGGATGGTGGGCCGGATGTTCAGGGTGATGGCCTCGTTTTCGCTGATCTGCGGCGTCACCTGCATGATGAAACCGATGGGAACCGTGCGGATCAGGGTTTCGGTGGTGGCGGCGGTGACCAGTTTGTCGTCGGCGTAACGCGGCGGCGTGACCTTGATCTGGAAGTAGACCTCGTTGGTGGTCACCCGCAACAGCGCGGTCTGATTGTTCATCACCGTGATACGCGGCGACGACAGCACCCGGGTATTGCCGAACTTGGAGAGCAGGCGCACCGTGGCCGAGATGTCGCGTGAACCCAGCAATCCCGAGAGGAAGGGGATCTCCGCCCGGTTCAGGTTCAGGGCCAGACGCGGCGAGGTGTTGAGCCGGGTGGCGGCGAGGGCGAGCTGGTTTTCGGTCTCGCGCAGTCCGTCGCTGCGGATCAGGTTCCAGTCGATGCCGCCCTGGAACTGATCGGTGAGTTGTACCTCCAGCACCGTGGCTTCGATGAGTACCTGGCGTCGGGCGCTGTTGACCACCCGGTCGATGAACTCGCCGATCTCCCGATGCTGCAGGGAGGTGGCCATGACGCTGATGATGCCGGTGGCTTCGTTCCAGATGACTTTGGAGGCGTTTTCATCGCTTTCGGGTTTGCCGGGTTCGTTCCGGATGCCGACGATTTCCCGGATGTTGCCGATGAGATTTTTCCAGAACTCGTTGCCGGAGGCGGTGTTCAGATTGACGGAAGAGCTGTTGACGCCGCTCTGGTTCGTGCCGGAACTGGTTTGCGTGTCCGAGGCCACGGTGGTGGAGATGGAGAATTTGGTCTCCACGTTGCGGTTGGCCGAGACGTAGTCGACCCGGTAGTTGCGCCTTACCGGCACCTCCGGTCCCACCACCAGGGTGCCTTCCTCGATGCGGTACCAGAGGTCCGCCTGGCGGGCGATGCGGTCCAGGATGCGGGGCAGGGTCTGTTCGATGGCGTTGAGGCTGATCTGGCCGTTGATGTTGGCCAGAATGTCGATATTGAGGTTGGCGTCCCGGGCCAAAGCGAAGAGTACCTCCCGCACGGGAACGTCGGTCACCACCACGGTATAGAGATCCTGGGCGCGGCTTTGACCACCCTCTTTGGGCAGGAAGGGGGTCACCTTGACGGTGTCCGGAATGGTATCCGCCGCCTCTTTGCTCTGGCCCAGGGTTTGGCTCTCCACCGGCGGGGGAACCGGCAGGGATGGCCGGGCGCAGCCAAAAGCCAGCAGAACCGGCAGAAGCACCGCCCAATTCGGGCGATGCTTTCCGGTCAAGGCTCTGTGGCGCGGCTGGGGGGGAGGGGGTCTCATCCACTGATCCTGCCAACGCGCTCTTCTCGCTCCCGGGCGGCCTTCAGGGGCAGAACGAAGGGTTGGTTGGCCCGAATGGCGGCGGGCAGGGCGGCAATGAAGGCGGCGGTCTTCTCCCGCGAGGGAAAGGTGTCCACGTAGATCAGGGTGCGGTGATCCGCCAGGGTGACGATATTCAACTGCCGCTCCGCATCCAGACTGGCGCGAATCTCACCGAGTATCTTTTCGACGGAGGCCAGTGAACTCCTGTCGCTCAACGCCATGAGCTGAATGGTGAAGGGTTCGTTGCCGGCAGTGACCTTCGTGGTGGGCATCGTCGCCGTTTTGATGGCTTTGGGGTTGCGTTTCGGTGTCGGCACGGGAATGGGGGCCGGACCCTCCAGGAGAGGAATCACCTCGTTGGTGCCTGGTTCAACCGGGGGCGCCATCTCTGCCACGTTGACGGGTTCCACCACCACCGCTTCGGCGGGAATCGCCGCCGCCGGGATCGGGGGATGTTCCATCTCCGGGGCGAGAATCTCCTCCACTTCGTGAGTCGGGACAGCAGCCTGGGAGGCGACCACCGCTGCGGCGACGGGGGTATCCGCGGCGACCACCGCTGCGGCGACGGGGGTATCCACGGCGACCACCGCTGCGGCGACGGGGGTATCCACGGCGATTGCCGGCGCAGCCGGGGCCGGCGGGGGCGCGGGTTGTTCGGCGGTGATGGTTCTCACGTCCACGGCAGGCGGGGTCAGGGCTGCCTCGACACCGCCGGTGCGTTGCGTCATCAGCCGCGAGGTGGTGGCCCAGGAGGAGTGCATCAGGGCTCCGGTGGCCAGCAGTGCCGCCAGTCCGGCGGCGGCCAGGGCGGGGCGACGCCAGGGGAAGGGGGTGTGAATGGAAAATTCGCTCGAATCGACGGCGGCGCGCACATGTTTGGCTTGAATCTCCGTGGCCGATTCGGCGTAGGCGGCGATCAGGGACTTATGCGCCAAAATGTTGATACGCCGGATGCGTCCTTCCGACACGCTGTGGATCTTGCGCACCGCTTTGATCTGAAACAGCCGGTTGCCGCGATAGCCGGTGCCGTTGAGCCGGTTGGCGATGTAGCGGTCCGTCTCTTCCAGCGACAGGGGATGCAGATGGTAGCTGTGCAGAATGCGTTCGAGAAACTGCCGGTTGCCGTGCCGGGCCAGGATCCGATCCAGCTCCGGCTGGCCGAAGAGGATGATCTGAAAGAGCTTTTCCCGATCGGTTTCGATGTTGGAGAGCAGACGCAACTCTTCCATCGATTCGACGGGCAGACATTGGGCTTCCTCGATCACCACCAGGGCATTGCGACCGGCGCGATGCAGGTTCATCAGGTGTTCGGCGAGGCGGTAGTGGTCCAGGGAGCGATCCCGGTTGGGGCTGGGTTCGATGCGGAACTCCCGCAGAATCGCCGAGGCGATCTGGTCGGCGGGGATGTTGGGGTTGAGCAGAATGGCCACGTCGATGCTGGCGGGCAGGCGCTGGCACAGGGTGCGGCACAAGGTGGTCTTGCCGGTGCCGACTTCGCCCACCACCTTGATCAGCCCGTCCCGGGCGGCGATGGCGTGTTGCAGCGAGGTGAGAATGTTCTCGCGGTCTCCGCCATCGAAAAAGAGTTCCGGATCGGGACTCAAGGAGAAGGGATGACGGTGCAGCCCGAAATGGTTCAGATACATGGACGTTGTCCTTTCCGCGGAGAAAGCCCGTGGAGATGGCCTCGGAGAGTCTGTTTGCGCCTCCTTCTTTCCCGAGAGGGGATGGGTGGCTACAGGGAGGGAAGCAAGAAGCAAACCAAGATCGGGCATGGGTAGTTCGGAGGAAGTGATGACATCATGGCACAGTGGAGTTGCCCAAGTTGGGGTATCGTCATAAAAACGAGTGCATTTCAGGGCAGTTTCGTGATATAATAACCAACAGGGAGTTGGTTCGACGTAATTATCAGGAGATTGAGCGGAAGGTTGGGTTGTAGACGATGACTATCGATTTTTTCGATTTTTTCAGCGGATGCGGAGGATCCAGTTGCGGCATGCAGTCCGCCGGTTTGGCTGTCCGCTTCGGGTTGGATATCGACCCGGACGCTCGGGCAACCTTTACCTCGAATTTCAAGGATGCGGTCTTTCTGTGTGACGATATTAAAAATATTCATGAAAATCAATTGAATGAGTTAATTGGAAAAAAAAGGAACAATCCGATATTGTTCGGTGCCTGCGCTCCGTGTCAGCCCTTTTCGAAGCAGAATAGACAAAGATCGTGTAAGGACGAACGACGTTCCTTGTTGTCCGAGTTTCAGAGATTTGTACAGAAATATCAGCCGGAGTATGTATTTATCGAAAATGTTCCGGGGATACAGACCGTGGACGAGGAAGTTGGTCCGTTCGCGGATTTCCTGAAATTATTATCAGAATTAGAATACTATTACAATCATCGCATTGTGATGGCGTGTCATTACGGGGTTCCGCAGAACCGGCCGCGCATGGTGTTGATGGCGAGTCGTCTGGGGCGGATCGCCATTCCCGAAAGAACCCACGGTCCCGGCACGAGCAATCCCGATTTGCCCACGGTGCGGGAGTGGATCGGCAAACTTCCGGCAATTGCCGCCGGAGAGATCGATGATTCGATCCCCAACCATCGGGCGGCGCGTCTTTCCGATCTCAATATGAAACGCATCAAAGCCACGCCGATAGAGGGGGGGCGCTCTGATTGGCCGTTGGAGTTACGCCTCAACTGCCACGACAACCACAGGGGGCACACGGATGTATATGGGCGCATGCACTGGGATAAACCCGCCTCGACCCTGACCACCCGATGCATCAGCCTTTCCAACGGACGGTTTGGGCACCCGGAACAGCATCGGGCCATCAGTGTGCGGGAAGCAGCCTGTCTTCAGACCTTTCCGATGGATTTCGTATTCCACGGCAACCTCAACTCCATGGCGCGACAGATAGGAAACGCCGTTCCGGTGCGTTTGGCGGAAGTTTTCGGCAAGGCCTTTTTGGCCCACTATCACGCCCTTTCGAAAGCCGAGGCTGCCTGATGGCCAAGTTTCGGGTACGGGCGCGCACTGTTGATATGTTGGGCCGCCAGCAGATTGCAGGCATTCCTACCGCCATTTCGGAATTGTTCAAAAACGCCCACGATGCTTATGCCAGACGGGCGGAGGTCGATTATTTCCGGGATGAGCAGCTTTTCATCCTCCGGGACGATGGGCTCGGCATGACCCTGGAAGACTTCGAACAACGGTGGCTGACCCTGGGTACCGATAGCAAGGTGTCGGGCGGTGGAATAGCCCTGCCGCCGAACGACCCGGATCAAAACATTCGCCCCATTCTGGGCGAAAAGGGCATCGGGCGACTGGCCATTGCCATTTTGGGACCGCAGGTCTTGGTCGTTACCCGCGCTAGGCGAGAAGGGCGGCCAAGTCCAACCACCGTGGTCGCCTATCTTCATTGGGGGCTTTTCGCCCTTCCGGGTCTTGACCTGGACGACATCGTGATTCCGATTCGGGAGATTCCGGGTGGCACGATGCCGGATGCAGAGGTGGTTCATGCCATGGTGAAGGAAGCTAGCGACTGTCTGACGGGCTTGGCAGGTCGCGCGAATCAGGAAAGTCTTGCATCACTAATCGAGGAGATGGCCAACTTTGTTGTCGATCCGGCGGTACTGTCGGCGGAAATGGGGGAACCGTCTTTGATAGGAGATGGTTGTGGAACCCATTTCTACATCAGCCCGGCGGATTCCCTCATAAAGGATGATATTGACGGGCGAGAAGGTGAAGAGAAGGCGACCCGATTTGAGAAAAACCTGATCGGCTTCACGAATACCATGACTCCCGGGCATGCACGGCCTCGGATTATCACAACCTTTCGGGACTACATCGACGAGGGTGCACCGGTTGAACGCATCGGGGAGAAAGTTTTTTTCACCCCGGATGAATACAAAATGGTCGATCATCATGTCATCGGTCGTTTCGACGAATACGGCCAGTTTCGGGGCGAAATCGGGGTATACCAGACCAAACCCGATCCCTACGTTCTGAGCTGGGATAAGGCCGACGGTCTGCCGACGGCCTGTGGTCCTTTCACCCTTTCGTTTGCCTATCTCCAAGGTAACGCCAAGGACTCCTTGGTTCCCCTGGAGGAATATACCCGACTCCGATACAAGCTGGAACGGCATGGTGGGTTGTACATCTACCGTGATGGTGTGCGCGTGCAACCTTACGGCGATTCCGATTACGACTGGCTGGACATCGAAAAGCGCAGAACTTTGCATGCGGCACGTTATTTCTATTCCTATCGCCGAATGTTCGGCGTAATCGAACTTTCGACTGCCGACAATGCATCCTTGACGGAAAAGGCCGGGCGTGAGGGATTTCGGGAGAACAAGGCCTATCGGCAGCTTCGCTCGATTCTGATGAACTTCTTTCTGCAAACGGCGGCTGATTTTTTCCGCGAGGAGGGGCGATACGCCGACCAGTGGGCTGAGCGCAGAGAAGAACTCAATCGTTCGGAAGAGATCCGCAAGAAAAAGTCGGCCCAGGTGACGGTGAAGAAGGCAAAACTCCGCAAGGAGCTGGACACTTTCTTTACGGGTATCGGAGATAAGGAACCCGAATTGGCTGTCGAACGTATTGTCCGGGAGGCGAAAATTCAAGCCGGATCCATCCTCGAAGGAGGGCAGCCCGCATCCTACAAGGCTGCAGCCTTGATCGGGGTCGAACGTGATGCCCGGTTGGCCATCCGTAGGGAACAAGGCCGATTTACCGTCAGCAAACCGCGTGGTGTCGGCTTGCCGCGCACATTAAGCAACGAATGGGGTGCTTATCAGGCGGAGAACGATCGTTTGCAAGGGGAAGTTTTTGGTCCTGCGGAAAACGATATCGAACGTCTTGTATCGGAATATGCCAAAAATGGAGGTTTACCGCTTGCAAACGTCGCGCGCCTGGACAGCGCCGTTCGGGAGCGGGCTAAAGACCTGCAATCGACTACCCGCAGCATCAAGTTGGAAACGGAAACCCTTTTGTCGGAGGTTGCGGGACGAGTGAGGGATACCTCGAAGGCCAGCTTCAAGGCCGTCGAGCAGGTGGTCGACGATGTGCTGGCCGAGCTGGAACGGTTGAAATGCTCATCGGTCGAGGTCGGCGCGTTCTCGGAAATGCGCGAGAACATGGAAAAGCGACTCAATACGGTTTTCGAGCAGGAACGTCTCAAATTGCAGCGCATTCGCGATCAGCTTGCGACGGTGGGTGCTCTTTGGGACGAGAACGGTTTTGATACGGCGGAATTGACCGAAGCACTGGAAGAGGAGTTGGACGACCTTCGCAGTAGCCGTGAAGCGGACCTCGAACTGGCCCAAATCGGTATGGCGCTCAATACGGTGACCCATGAGTTCGGAAAAACCGTGGGTGCCTTGCGCAGCGGCTTTCGGCGCATGAGCGCCTGGGCAAGCGAGTATCCGGTTCTGAGAGACCTTTACTGCGACATGCGCAGTGCTTTCGACCATCTGGACGGCTACTTGACCCTGTTCACCCCTCTTGACCGCCGTTTGAATCGCAAAAAAACGCGAATCAAGGGAAGGGATATCTACGACTTTATTGAAAATCTGTTCCATGCCAGGCTGGAACGACACACGATTGCCTTGGAAGCGGACCAGGCTTTTTTGGACACCGTTATTGTTGGCTACACCTCGTCGTTCTACCCGGTTTTCGTCAATCTAGTGGATAACTCGGTTTACTGGCTGCAGGGTGTTCGGGAAGGGCCTCGTCGCATCGAGTTCGTCGTGGATGGTTCGGACCTTCTTGTTCGGGACAACGGACCCGGAGTCAGTCCCCGAGATCGTGACAACATTTTCCTGCTTAACTTTTCTCGCCGACCGGGGGGAAGAGGTATGGGGCTTTACCTTTCGCGGGAAACCCTAAAAAAAGCCGAATATGTGATTTCGCTTGATGTGAGCCATGAATATGTCGGGGCGGTGTTCAGACTGTCACCGGATCCCGAGAAGAAGGATTCAACACCCGAGGGAGAGGAGATCGAGGATGATGTCTGAGACATTCGAAACGGATCGCTATAACGCTGCAAAGGAATTTGTTCACACAATGATTTTTATTGATGATGAAGCCTCGTACGAGTCGTCGAAACAGGATATTGTTGCTAAAACTGAAATAAAAGGAGGTCCGGGTCGGGCTGCGAGGATTCTTGCGAAACAGGAAAACAACGATGAATTATGGAATAACGGAAGTCACGGCCTAAATGTTGAAGCGTTAACGAAGAGTTCATTAAAACTCGGGTTGGTTTGTTCAGTGCTGCGTCCTGGCTCGGAAGAGGATTTTGTGAGGAACGTTGTCGAAGCGGCGGAACGGGTCGATATCGTTAGTCTGGATTGGCAACTCAAAAACGATAATGGCACTACAGCAATTTCGATTCTTAAGGGAATTGCCGATCGTGATGCAAGAATCAATGGCCGCCTTCGACTGATATCGATTTATACGGGGGAGGCAAAAAAGCGACGGGAGATATTTGAGGCGATTGTATCTAGTTTCTCTTCTGAAAGTCAAAAGGTTAGAGGGATACATTTTAGGGAACATGAAAATGACATAGTCAGTAGAGATGGGTTGCGCATCATTTGTCTGATCAAAACGCATGGCGGGACCGTGGAGGGTGATGCTGCGTCATTTCAGGTGTCCGAAGAAAAGCTTCCTGAGAAGCTACTTAAGGAATTTTCCGATTTACCAAACGGAGGTCTTCTGTCCAACGTCGCGCTGGCCACGGTGGCCTCTATCCGCCGGGTGGCGCACCATGCGGTTAGCAGGTTCCATCGCGATATGGATGGTCCCTTTTTGCATCACCGTGCCATAATCACCAGACCGGAAGATTCGGAGGAATATGGTATTAGTGTTATAATGGGGGATCTAAAAAATACGGTTCTGCTTGATAAAACTATTTATAAGTTTATTGATGAAGGTGCAGTAAGACGGCGCATTGAAAATATTCGTCCTGACAATCAAAGTCTAATTCTTGAATCTGGCAATATATCATTCAGTAAAGAGCAATCTGTTAGATTGTTTGTCGAGGGACTGAAAGAGTTTCTTGGCTCAGGTAATAAGCCAGCGAACTTACCAAGCAAGGAAGTGATGAGAAATAAATTATCGTCTATACTGTTCGAAAATGAGAGAAGCTCAGAAAATGCGTTGTATCAATTTGCGTTTATAACTTCAGTAACGGAATATCCTGAAAATATTTTTTATAAAATAGACGAAGATTTGCTTCCGGGGTTGTGTCTTGGTAGTATTGTATGGAATAGCCATAATAAGGAGTATTTGCTTTGTACTCAGGCAATCTGTGATTGTGTTTGGCAAGGTAATTCTACTTCTCAGTCAAAGCCATTTTCTTTTATTCGCCTATCGCAAAAAAGTAATGTATCTAAGCCTGATTTTATAGTTCAATTTAAAGGTGAGTATATAAAGCTGTTTATAGATAGTGATATTTCATATACAGAATTCAGGGCTTTCTACTTTCGTCATGAAACTACAGGAAAGTCCGTAGTCGCCCGACGTCACGATAATGGATATATATTTGATGCTTTTTTAGACAAAGATCTTTCCGTTGCTGCGAGTCTTCAATGGGTTGCAAATATGAAGGAACGTCGTGCTTCTCGAGCGGTCCAAAATGTAACACACAAGATGGGCCGGATCGGTTTTGACGAATTCGAGCCTTTTCGCAAGTAATAGGTTGACGAAGGTATAATGAATGATATCGTGAGAATTCCGAATCCCGCAGCCGAAGCACCGGTTTCCGCGGAGAAGAGTCGCCAGATGTCCCTTGTGCGCACCCGACATACCGGGCCCGAACTCATCGTCCGGCGTATTCTTCGAATTTGCGGCTTCCGCTACCGCCTCCACCCGAAAAAGTTGCCGGGAACCCCGGATATCGTCTTTGCAGGCAGGCGAAAAGCAATCTTCGTTCACGGTTGCTATTGGCATCGGCATGGAGGTTGTTCAAAGTCCAGTATGCCAAAAACGAGAGTCGACTTTTGGAGAGGTAAATTCGCAGCTACCGTGGAACGGGATCAGCGCACTTTTCAAGAACTTACCAAACTCGGTTGGCAGTATTGCGTTGTTTGGGAATGTGAAACGCGATGTGAAAAGACTATCAAGAATAAGCTCTTGACCTTCCTGGCATCTCCAATTAGTGGATATGCAATCTAATTGCATTAATTGAGAGTATATTGTCCAGTATCAGCTTTTTCCAGAAATATCGAAGGCTTCTATCAACTATTCCGGCTCCTCACGGCGTGACGATATCAATGGCAAAAGGACAAGTCCCAGGGGTGCCCCCTGGACCCCATGGGGTGGGTACGTCAACGGCGAAAGAACAAGTCCCAGGGGTGCCCCCTGGACCCCATGGGGTGGGTACGTCAACAGCGAAAGGAAAAGTCCCAGGGCACGGCGAAAGGACAAGTCACAGGGGCGCCCCCTGGACCCCATGGGTGGGTACGTCAACGGCGAAAGGACAAGTCCCAGGGCACGGCAAAAGGACAAGTCCCAGGGGTGCCCCCTGGACCCCATGGGGTGGGTACGTCAACAGCGAAAGGAAAAGTCCCAGGGCGCTGCCCTGGACCCGTCGGGGGGGATAATCCCCCCCGAACCCCCGTATTTATTGAAAGCGTTACGGCAGCCTCGCCAGCCTCGCCAGCAACGAGGGGTTGGCCTCGCAGGGGCTCCAGCAGCGGGGGCAGGCCTCTTCGCGAACCGCCTGGCGTGCCGCGCCATTGGCGGCCAGCAGCGGAGGCAGACGAAAGTCGTAATCCCTTAAATTGCCTAAAGGACGGTTCCACAGCGTGCAGGGATAACAGACCCCATCCGCCGCCACAAAGATCGAACTGGCCATGGCCTGGCAGGGAACAGGAGTTCGTCCGCTCTCCACATAGCGCAGCGCGTAGCGTAAATATCGTTTTTCAATCAGGCCCACCGCATCCGGAAAACCCCGTCGCGAACGGGCAAACCAGGCGATCTCCTCCCGGAAACCTTCCGGCATCCGCAGCGGCCACTCCCGCTGGGTGTTGTGATAATAATGCTCCGAAGCATGGGCCAGGTTGAGATGAAACGCCTCGATCGCCAGACCCGGCAGCCGCTCCTGCGCCGCACGCACCGTGGCTTGCAGTTGACCGACGTTGAGATGGGAGAGGGTGAAACCGAAAAAGAGCCGGAATCCGCCGTGACACATCGGACGCAGCCGCTCGTAAAGCGCCATGCACGACTCCCAGTTGCCGGCATGACCCCGCAGCCGGTCGTGCAGCGCCGCCGGACCGTCCAAACTGATGGTCAGAGTGAACAGAGGTGGGGGTTCCGCAGCCTCCCGTACCACACCCACCAAACGAGCCGTGGCCTCCACGTCGATGCCGTTGCAAGGCACATGCAGATGAAAAAGCCGGCGCTGGCTGGCCAGGACCGCCCGCACGATCTCCGCCACATCCTCCCGCAGCACGATCTCCCCACCGGTTAGATCGATCCAGGAGAAGTGGTCGTTTCGAGTCAGAAAAGCGGTGATCTCCGCCAGGGAGAGTTCGTCCGGGTTCGGCGGCTGCCGCCAGATGCCACACAACGCGCAACGGGCGTTGCAACGTCCGGTCAGGGCGAAGGTCAGTTTGTAAGGAAGGGACCGTTCCCCCAGATTGGCCCGCAGGATGTCCGTCGCCAGATCAATGCGCCGCCGCCAGGGCATGCAGATAACTCTCCTCGATGGTCTCCCCGCCGAAGGTCTCCCGGCACAGGGCGGGACTGCCCAGAAAGAGCAGGCGACCCTGGTGCAGTATCGCCAGGATATCGCATACCGGTTCCACGTCGTACAGATTGTGGGTGTTGAGAAATACCATCCGACCCTGCTGTTTGCGCTCCAGAAGCAACTCCGTGAAGCGGCGGCGGGTTTGGGGATCGAGTCCCGAGGCGGGCTCGTCGAGTATCAGCAACTCCTTGCCACTGCCCAGACACCCCGCCAGACCGATCTTCTGGGTCATACCCTTCGACAGGGTGTGCAGGGGTTTGTTCAGGGCGGCTTGCGGAAAGTCGATGCGTATGGCTTGTTCGTGCAGAACCTCCGGGGATTGCCCGTAGAGCCGGGCCATGCAGCCAAGGAACTCCAGTCCGGTCAAGGCCGGCGGGGGCAGAAAACGTTCCGGGAGGTAGGCCAGACGCTGCCGGGAAGCGGGATGGCCGCTGGGCTGATCGAAGAGACGGATGGTTCCGGAGTCGGGACGGCACAGGTCGAGCAGACATTTGATCAGAGTGGTCTTGCCCGCCCCGTTGCCGCCCGCCAGACCGAGGCATTGTCCCTCCCCGAGGCGGAGAGTAACCTCCGACAGCACCGGCGTGGTGTAACGTTTGCTCAGGGAGTCGATGCGGAGGATGTCGCGGCCCATAGTCTTTTGACTTTTAATATTTAATCTTTTAAGTATCAAAAAAAGAAAATGTTCTGTCTTTTGACGTTTGATTTATTGTATCTGTTCAGACATACGGGGGTTCGGGGGGGATTATCCCCCCGACGGGTCCAGGGCAGCGCCCTGGGACTCTTCCGTTTGCTGTTGACTTCCGACCCCATGGGGTCCAGGGGGCACCCCTGGGACTTTTCCTTTCGCCGTTGACACGATCATGCTGCACCGTGCAGGGGTCTGAATGGTTACCAATAAAAACGTATTTATTTAAACAAAACAGATAACAGACAAAGTCAAAAAACAAAACATTTTCTTTTTTTGATACTTAAAAGATTAAATATTGAAAGTCAACAGATTAAAAAAAACGGGGGTCCGTGGACCCCCGTTTTTGGACGCTCAGAAGCTGCTGCAGATGTGAATCACTTCGCCCAGGGTATAGGCGGTGGCGGCGCCCGGAGTGGCGGCCACCTGGGCATCGTCGCTGCCGCGAATGGAGCCGGTGTCGCCCGCGCCGTCATCGAACTGGGAGTCGTAGATCATGGCGTAATCCACGGGGATTCTCTCCATGCAAACCACCTTTGCGGCCAGACCCAGAACGTTGGTGGTGCGTCCGTCGGCGATGCCGGTGGTGCCGCCCAGCGGGTTGGTCGGATTGGTCACGGCGGTGCCGGCGGCCACACAGGTGCCCTTGGCCAGTCCTTCGCAGTAGAGGTGGTTCCAGGCCAGGGCCGATTCGTCGGTTGTCTTGGTGGCGGCGTCGAAAAGACCCGCGATCATGCCGTTGCCGTTGCCGGCGCCGGAAGCGGTGGCCCAGTGGGTGGCCGCGCCGGAGTCGTCACCGGGGAGGAACCAGTGAGAGTCCATGTAGGCGTTGACGGCCCCCTGAACCGACTGGGTGTCCGTGGCGATGCGCTTGATCTTGGAATTCTTGACCATGGACTGGCCTTTGAGGACACCGCCGATCAATAAACCGATGATCACCAGAACGATGGCAATTTCAATCAGGGTGAAACCGCGTTCATTTTTGCTCAATGTCAGGGGCATAGGGCGTCCTCTTTTGATTGATTTTTAATATCCAGGCCTCAATGGCCTGTCTTTCAGCCGTGTTCAGTCCATCCTGGCGGGAAACCTCCTGAGCCAACAGCAACCCTTTCTCAAGCTCATTATTGCCATAGAGCAGACTGAGATGCAATCCGGAAATCCAGAAGGGCAGTGGATGGGACCGGGGGTGGGAGCGGATATCTTCCAGAAAAAGCAGCGCGGTGGACGGGTCTTTCAGGCGATTGACGGCGCGTTCGGCGGCAAAAGCCAGCCAGATGGCCCGATGGTCGGGGTCGGCCCGATAGGCGCGATGAATGAAACCGATCATGCGGCGCAGGATGGCTTCATCCGGCAGGAAGCCGTAGAGGCGCAAGGCGACGAAGAGGGGGTATTCGGAACGCGGATCCAGATCCAGAATGGCTTGCAGCCAGGCTTCCAGGTGGTTGGGGTTGAGGCTGCGCAGGGAGAGTTGCAGCCCCGCCTGATCGTCGAAGGTTTGCAGTCGCAGCATCCAGAAGCGGGCCATGGCGGTGTCGTCGCCCAGGGAGGCCAGTCGCAGGGCGGGGAGCGGCGGTGGGGCTTCCAGAGTTTGCGGCGTCGGGGCGGCGAGGCCGGAGGCGTGTCGCCAGGCGAGTTGCAGGGCGAGTGCGGCAAGAAGCGCCAGGTACCGGGGAGAAGGTCTCATTGCAGTTGACTTTCAATATTTATCTTTTAAGTATCAAAAAAAGAAAATGTCCTATCCGTTGACTTTTCAGTTATCCGTTCTTCTTATCGATGCAATTAAAAAACGGTAACTATTTCAGATATACGGGGGTTCGGGGGGGATTATCCCCCCCGACGGGTCCAGGGGGCACCCCTGGGACTTTTCCTTTCGCCGTTGACAC
>JADGAQ010000096.1 GCA_015231925.1 Magnetococcales bacterium | reverse complement strand
ATTGACTACCGGCACGACGACGAGGCATGGGGGTGGGTTGCAGGCTTTTGAGACCCTTGTCGCCGGTGAGAATGTCCACGGCGTAGCCACTTTTGGCATAATAATCGGCCACCTCCTTGATGGTCGTGTCGCCCAGGGAGAGTTTCTGGCTGGCCAGTTTGGGCCAGGTATCGGCCAATGCGGCCAGTCGATGCGCAACACACAACGACGATTCGGCGGTAAACGCGGCCCACGGCGAGGAGTGTAGGGCGGTTTTGCGCATCAGGTCCGCCAGTTTGCCCGCCAGTTGGTAACGATCTCCGGAACATTGGCTGATGTGGTTGCCGGTTTCGATGATGGCGGCCATAGGCAACACGAAGGTGGATCCGGCCTTCTCCTCCTTTTGAATCAGGTCGGCCACCCGCTTGAAGTCCCAGGGATCGGTTGTCGCTCCGCAACTCTCCTTGCCGGGAACCTGCAACCAGACACAGAGGATGCTGGTATCGAAAACGATCACCTTGCCACCCATGATCAATCATCCTCCTGCCCGGACACGGCCTTTTCCAACCGTCCCGAGGTGGAGAGGCGGCCCAGGGAGCCCATGGCCAGCAGCTTGGGCAGCCGGTCGATTTGATCCAGCGGAGTCAGTTGAGTGTGCCCGGTGCGAGGATCGCGATGGGCCACCGTCACGCAGGGAAAAAGGCCCGGTCCCAGAGCGTCGAGCAGGGCGGGGTTGTGGGTGGTGGCCAATACATCCACCCCACGGGAGCCGCCCACCTCTTTGAGCATGCGCACCAGCAGATCGGCGCGGGAGGGGTGCAGTCCGCTGTCCACCTCCTCGATGACCAGCAGGCTGCCGGCGGGGCGGGTGAGCAGGGCCACCAGAATGGCCAGAAAACGCAGAGTGCCGTCGGACATGTTGCGGGCATCGATGAGTTGAGGTGGACCGTCTCCCCAAACCTCCTCGCAGTAGAGCATGGCGTCCGAGCCGAAGTGGCCCACCTTTTCGGCGCGCACGGAGCCCAGATCCTGTTCCGGCAGGTGTCGCAGATAGGTGTCGATGGCCTGGTTCAGCTCGGCCTGTTTCGCCTCGGGCAGGGCGGCCATCACCCCCGCCAGATTGGCGGCGTCGGGCGAGAGGGAGGGGGACAAGGCACTGTAGCCCCGCATGTGGGAGGGGATGGGGTCGAGGATGAAGAGGTTGCGAAGCTGGGAGTGGGCGACATCCTCCGGATAGCCATTTACGGAAAAAGCATATTTATTGATAACGGAAGCGACTACGGTTACCTTCAAGTCGTTATGGTCTGGTTCGTCAAGGGTTACTGTCAGAGTGAAGTCGACCTTTCCTTTGAGTGCCGCCCAATCCAATCCACCGCGTATTGCGGGCAGGCTCGCATTGCCTTCCAACGCCTGGGTCAGGCTGATTCCCGAGGCGATACGTTGCAGAAACAACAGGGCATCCAGGACGTTGGACTTGCCGCTGGCGTTGGCCCCGATCAGAATCGTGAGGGGGTCGATGTGCAGCGTGGCGTTGGCCAGGCTTTTCCAGTTGATGAATTCGATCTTCTTGATCACGTCAGGCCTTCGCCTTTCAATATGTTATCTTTTAAGTATCAAAAAAAGAAAATGTTCTGTCTTTTGACTTTATCCGTTATCAGTTGAAATAATTGAAAAAATCGTAACTATTCAGACCCCTGCAGGGTGCAGCATGATCGTGTCAACGGCAAAAGGAAAAGTCCCAGGGGTGCCCCCTGGACCCCATGGGGTCGGAAGTCAACGGCAAAAGGAAAAGTCCCAGGGCGCTGCCCTGGAGTAAGTCGGGGGGGATAATCCCCCCCGAACCCCCGTATATCTGAACGGATACAAAAATTTATATAAAACAACAAACAAAAGTCAAAGGACAGAACATTTCCTTTTTTGATACTTAAAAGATAAAAGATTAAAAGGCAGTCTTCAGTCCTTCGTTGCCAGCCTCTGCAGTCGCTCCCGGCTCCACTCCGCCAGGCGCATGGCATAAAACCCATCCGCCGCCTGAAAAATCTCCCGCGCCTCCCGATACCGCTCCGCACTCTTCTCCACCTGCGCCTGACGCAGCCGGGCCAACCCCTGCACCAGGCGGCAATCGGCCTGTCGCAACGGCCAGGCCTCCAGTTGCGGCACCACCTCGGCCTTCTGCGCCAGCTCGAAAGCCTCCTGCAACCGCGCCATATCCGTCGGCGAGCGGGCAATGAGCCCCCTGGCCAACCATTGCGTCACCTGAGACCACCACAAAGCATGCTGCTCCCGATCCACCACCTCCAAGACCTGATACAGCCGCGTCACCCCCTGCTCCGCCAAAGAGGGATCCCCCTCCAGCTCACTGCGCACCACCAGCAACTGCCCCAGCCGCTGCTGATCCCGCGCCCGGGCCAGGGGAAGCGCCCCGTGCAGCGCCAGCGCCTCCTCCATCACCGCTTGCCCCCGCTGCAGCACCGCACCATCCTGCAATTGCCAACCCTTCTCCAGCAGAGCCTGCCCCAGATCCCCCAGAATCAAAGCCCGCTGCGCCGGCAACCCCGCATCCGCAACCCCCAAACCCTCCTCGAAGGCGGCGACCGCCTCGTCCAACAGCGCCATCCGCCCCTCCATGCGGGCCAACTCCAGTCCGATGCGGCCCTGCAAATGGCGCAAACCCGCCCAGAGCGCCCTCTGGCGATCCGGCGAGGTGATCCGCAAGGCGGCGGCAACCTCTTGATCCGCCTCCCGCAGAGAGGCCGGCGAAGTCGCCTCCCCCCGGACCCGATGCGCAAATGCCGACAAATGCAAAGCCTCGCCCATCGAGGCGGGATCGCTTTTGGCGCGCAGGGACCGATCCGCCCGCAGCCGCCCGATCACTTCGTCCATCAACTCCGCATCAGCCAGGCGAAAGGCCACCAGCGCCAGAAATCGACTGTGCAGCAGCCGCAAACCCAGCCAGGTTTCCGGGGCGCTCTCCCGCAACGCCGCATCGGCGGGCTCGCCCTCGAATTGATGTCGCAAGGCCTGAACCCGCGCCACGGACAGACCCTCTTCGGCCAGGGGCCCGCCCAGCTCCTCCGTGGCCCGCAAACGCTCCTCCACCTGCCGGGACAAGGCCGGGGAAAGGCGTATGACGCCGGATTGCCCCAACCCCAACGGGTCGAGAAGGGCGTCGCTCCCCCAGTGCATCACCACGCCGCCGGAGCCGGCGGTGCGCTCCACCCGGAGTGCGGGCTCTCCGGCGGCGAAAAGGGGCGTGGACAAACAGCCAAGGAGCAGCGTGAGCCGGAGCAACCCTCTCGCGTCGCTCAATTCAGAAACCCCTTCAAATAATAGGGTCTTCCGGGCGAGGGAGCGGTTAACGGCAGGGTTTCGGGCATCTCGCCGGGATGTTGCCGCAAAGGATGGGCATAGCCGGTGAGGTTGTAGAGGCTGCAACGCCGGGCCACCACCTTCAAAGGCTTGTCGTGCCCGGTGGAAAGGGAAAAGGGAGGCGTCTGCCCCCGGACTTTTTTGCGGGAGTCACTCATGGCAAAACTCGTTGTCGCTACGCGGAGAGCTTTTCGAAGATGAAGTCGGCCAGCCGCAGGGGAATCAGAAAAATACCCAGGAACGTCTCTCCCGCCGCTTCCGCCGCATAGCCGAGGCAGAGGGGTATGGCGTTGGCGCGCACCCAGTCGAACCCCAGGAAGAGGCTGATGAGGGTGGTGGAGACGAGCTCCACCTCGGCGGGAGGGGACTCGAAGAGGTTCCACCAGAACCAGGTGGCGAAGGCGGCGAACAGAAACGCCAGACCAACGCCGACCTTGGGGAAGGTGAAGACCACAGGCAGCGCACCGCCCACCAGGGTCATCAGGCCGATGGCCATGCCGAGAACCAGAACCATGCGGGGCGTGGTTTCCGGGGAGAGGTGCATCAGCCCCAGATGGGCCACCAGGGCCAGGCTCAATCCCATGGTCAGGATGGCGGTGACCATGGAAAGGGGCTGGCGCACCTTGAAATAGAGCATCAGCCCCAGCCCGAAGAGGGTCAACCCGATGCTCAAGCCGGAGGAGCGGCTGCCGATCCAGGCGATCAGCAGGTAGGGGTCGAAACGGGTCACCAGCAGGTGTATGGCCAGCATCATGGCCAGCAGAATGCCCCCGTAGGCCAGATTGTAGGGGCGTTCGGAGATCTCCTCTTCGTCGCTGTCGGTGCGGTCGAAGACGCTGCTCTCCAGCTTGGACAGGGAATTGGAAAAGGGTCGCTTCGCCATGGGGACATCACCTCAAAGGGTCTGAACAGCCGGGGTTTCGGCGGGAGGTTTGGGGCTGTCGGGCTTCAACACCGGGGGCAGGGCCAGGCTTCCCTGCTCTTCGATGCGGAAGGGTCCGACGAGGGGCAGATCGACGCCCAGTTCACCCAGAACCTTCCAGGAGAGGGGTTCACCCTTGCCGCCGAGCCAGGCCACCAGGGGCCCCAGGGTCTCCCGCCAGTTGAGGGAGACGGTGGCGTCGAAGGAGGTCGCGCCGCCCGCCGGAACCGAGAAGGCACCCTGATCCAACGCGGTGGCCACCTCCTTGCCCATGAGGGTCACGTTGAGCTTGATGCCCGAAACCGGCAGGGGTACCCGGTTGGGATTGGTGACCCGAAAACTCAAAATGAAGTTCTGCCTGAGCAGCGAAACCTCTCCGGGGCGGATTTTTTCCAGATCGATGCGGGGTTTTTCGATGATTTTCCCCGACGGCGTGGCGCAGGCCGCCAGACCGGCGAGCAGAAAGAGCAGCAAAACGAAACGCAAGGGTGTGGCCAACATGATCTTTTCCTCCGCAACGATTTCCATCAATGGGGGTATGATTCCTTCGAATGCAATAATTCGCAAGTCGCTTGTTGACCTGGGGGTGTGAAACGGCCATATTTTTCTTCGATGCCGACCCGAATCGAAAGCGTAAGCCCCATGGCGATATCCGCGGATCCGTCCCTGCCGATGCATCATAAGGCCCGAGAGGTGATTGCCCAGCTTCTCGAAACGGCCATTCGTCCCCTGACGCTTCAACACCAGTTGGACGAAGCGCTGAGGATCGTTTTGGGCAGCAGCTGGCTGACCATTCTGCGCAAGGGCAGCATCTTCCTGGTGGAACGCGACGACCAGGGGGCGCCGTTTCTGGTGTTGCGGGCTCAGGTGGGGTTGTCGACGCCGCTGTTGAGCGCCTGCGCCAGGGTGAACTTCGGCCAGTGTCTCTGCGGCAAGGCGGCCCAGCGGCAGGAGGTGGTTTTCAAGGCCTGTCTGGACACCGACCACGACATCACCTTTCCCGGCATCACGGAACACGGCCACTACTGTCTGCCGATTCAGGCCCAGGGGGAGTTGCTGGGGGTTCTCAACCTCTATGTGGAGGGGGGGCACCATCCCGATCCGGAGAAAGAACGCTATCTGCGCATGGTGGTCAACACCCTGGCGGGGGTGATTCAGGAGAAACTGGCCACCGAGGAGTTGCGCGTACACCGGCAGCATCTGCAGGATCTGGTGGAGCGGCGCACTATCGATCTGTGGGAGGCCAAGGAGGAGGCGGAGCAGGCTCTGCGGGTCAAAAGCACCTTTCTGGCCACCATGAGCCACGAGATTCGCACCCCGATGAACGCCATCATCGGTCTGACCGATCTGGTACTCAACACCGATCTGGACGCCGAGCAGCGGCGTCATCTGCAGATCGTGCTGGAGTCGTCGCGCACCCTGCTGGGGCTGTTGAACAACGTGCTGGATCTCTCCCGCTTGGATGCGGAGAGTCTCAAGCTGGACCGGATCTCCTTCAATCCGCTGGAGCTGGCCTGGCAGGCCTGCGAGGTGCTGGCGGTGGAGGCGCATCGCAAACGGCTGGAGCTGGTGGTGGATGCCGACTGGCGCATACCCATGGAGGTGAAGGGGGATCCGGGACGATTGCGGCAGATTCTGGTGAACCTGCTGCACAATGCCATCAAGTTCACCCTGCACGGCGAGGTGATTCTGCGTCTGGAGCCCTGGGAAGGGGGCGGCGGGCAGCTTCACATCGTGGTGGAGGATACCGGGGTGGGCATCTCCCCGGAAAAGCAGGAGGAGATATTCCAGGATTTCGCCCAGGGGGATTCGTCGGTCACGCGGCGTTTCGGGGGTTCCGGGCTGGGCTTGACCATATCGCGACGTCTGGCGCGGCTCATGGGTGGCGAGTTGTGGGTCGACAGCCGGCTGGGGGAGGGCAGCCGCTTTCATTTGCGGCTGCCGTTCGAAATCCTGGAGAGCGAGGCCAACCGCAGTTTTTTCACCGGGCGGTTGCGCCATTTCGGTTTCCGGGCGCTGGTGGTGGCGGAGCAGGCCAGTTTGCGCCATGTGGTGCGGGAGATTCTGGCGGGAGCCGCCGCCGAGGTGGTGGAAGCCCGGGACGGGGGCGAGGCCTACGAACGTCTGCAGGAGGCCCTGACGCAGCGGAAGCCGTTCGATCTGGCGGTTTTGGATTGCCGGCTGCCGCGATTTTCCGGGGTGACCCTGGCGGAGTTCATCGGCGAGCATGAGGATTTGTGTCGCCGGGTGGTGATCCTGTTGCCCACCAACCATCGGGAGACCGATCCCACGCTGCTGGAGCGGCTCAACGACGGCATTTCGCTGATCAAACCGGTACGGCGGGATCTCTTCGTGGATCTGGTCAACCGTCTGTTCGAGGTGGGGCGGCAGTCCCCGAGAGGTCGTTTGCGGGGTACGGCGGCGCCTTTGCCCAAGCCGAGGGATCAGGTGCAGTTGCTGCTGTTCGACACCGAGGAGGCCAGTCGCGGTCAGGCCGAGGCCTTGTTCCGCACGGCGGGTTTCGGTGTGGTGGCCACCGGGGATGCCGTCGAGGCGCTGGGGCATATCGAAAAGGGCGGCTTCGACTGCATGCTGCTGGAGGTGGAGCTTCCGGACATGCATGGTTACCACATGGCCATGCGGGTGCGGGAGAAGCGGGGTGGTCAGGAGGTGGCCATTCTGGGGTTGTCGCGTCGTAGCGGCATGCGGAATTACTGTTTGAATGCGGGGATGGATAATTTCCTGACCAAGCCCTATCGCCCGGAGGAGTTGTTGCGTTGTGTGCGGGTATCGGGGCGCATGGGCGGGGTGGAGTTTGATTTGACGCGCCTGCTGGGGCCGCCGGTGGTTGCGGAGGAGGAGGTTCTGACGCCCCGGGGCCGGTTGACGGCGCTGGTTTCGCCGTTGCGGGGCACGGGGTTGGCAGGACGGTTCGAGGCCATCGAGGAGGTGGCCGGCCAGGTCAAGGCCCTGGCGGCGGAGCAGAATTGGGCCAAGGTGCGCATGGAAGCCATGCATCTGGTGCTGGCGGCGCGTTCCAGCAACGCCGAACGGGTGCTGGAGGTGGTGGAGCGGTTGAGCCTGGCGGTGGATGAGCTGAATTAGGGTATGCCTTTCAATATGTTATCCTTTAAGTATCAAAAAAAGGAAATGTTCTGTCCGTTGACGTTGCCGTAGCGGGTCGAAGCCCCAAAAAAAGCGCAGCAAGCCGATCATTTTGCACACTCTTCGTGAAGGCTTCGACCCGCCGGAGGGGGGGCCAGGGGAGGGACTCATCCTCCCCGTTTTTGAAGGTGCCGGCAAGACGGGGATGGGTTTATGCGAAGACAGACTCTCGAAAACAAACCCAAATCAGGGTGAAATGGGCGCCTTTTCGACCTGAATATAAGAAGTAATAGTAACTATTCAGGCCCCTGCACAGCGCGACATGATCGTGTCAACGGCGAAAGGAAGAGTCCCGGGGCGCTGCCCTGGAGTAAGTCGGGGGGGATAATCCCCCCCGAACCCCCGTATTCCTGAACAGATACAAAGTCAAAGGATAGAACATTTTCTTTTTTTGATACTTAAAAGAAAAATATTGAAAGTCGCCGTCTGATGCGCCGAGAGGTGAAGGCGAATGGCCAGTCCGGCCCTTCGTTTCCATCTCTCGGCTTTTTTTTCGAACGGAGGTATTACTTATGTCGTACACCAAGATTGAACGGGCCACCATGATCAACCCGGTGGCGGATGAGGTGATTCGGGAGCAGGTGAGGCATGCTTTGGGTTTGGGGTTGCCGGAGGCGGTATCGGGTCGACCGAAGGGGGAGCCGATGATTGTATTTGCCGGGGGGCCGTCGTTGCATGCCAGTTTGGGGACGGCGATGCGGAGTCGGGGTTTCAAGGTGGCGGCGGGGTCGGTTCATGATCATTTACGGCGCATGGGGGTAGGTTTTGATGCGGCGGTGTTTTTGGATCCGGTGGAGGGGATGGCGGGGTTTTTGCGGGATCCGGATCCCAGGGCGACCTACTATGTGGCGTCCCAGTGTCATCCGGCGGTGTTTGAGGCGTTGCGGGGGCATCGGGTGGTGTTGTGGCATGCGGAGGTGGGGGTGGATGTTCCCGAGTTGGTGGGTCGGGAGTTGGTGGGAGGGGGTTCGACGACGGCGTTGCGTTGTTTGCATTTGGGGATGTGGTGGGGGTATGGGCAGTTTGAGTTTCATGGGTTGGATTCGGCGTTGGGGCGGGGGGAGGTGCATGCTTATGGGCATCCGAATGATGAGGAGGAGAGGCGCAATGCGCGGGAGGTGGTGTGTCGGGGGCGGCGGTTTTGGTGTACGCCGCAGATGATTGCGCAGGCGTTGGATTTTCAGGAGGTGACGCGCCATTTCGGCAAGCGGTTTGCGGTAAGGGTGCACGGGGACGGATTGATCAAAGAGATGGCTCATCCGTCCTTGTAAATCTTTAAGTTGTAAAAAGGGTTGGGGGAGTCTGAGGGGGAGCTCCGCTGCCCCCTCAGGACTTTTCCTTTGACTTTTCTTTTGACGTTCCTCCTTTTTCCTTTGACTTTCCTCCTTTTTCCCGCCCAGAAAAACGGGAGCCGAACCTCCGGGGGCCTCATCCCCGGAGGTTCGGCGACCTGGCGGGCATTTTATTACCCCCGTGAGATCGAATCGTCCTTTTGATTCGATCTCACGGGGGTGAGACGGTGTTCCGACTTCGGGCAATTCGCCTCCGCTGTGGGTCAATCAAAAGGACGATTGACCCACAGCGGAGTCAATGGCGGGCTCGCTTTTTGGCCATCCTTTTCGGCAAAAGGACGCCGAAAAGGATGGCCGTGAGCTGGGCGAGCCTAAAGGATAGAGGACAAAGGATAGGGGACAAAGGATAGAACGGAAAAGTCAAAGGATAGAACATTTTCTTTTTTTGATACTTAAAAGATAAAATATTGAAAGGAAAGGATGGGTATATATATGATATTGTCATTGAAATATTTCGTCCTATTTTTCTTGAGGGATTGCATTTTTCCCCTGGCAAGGTAAGAATGTCGCCCCGCTGCCAAAATACCCGTTCATCCCCATCGGCTCACGTCAGCGGAACGTTCGACCCATTCCGGGAGAGATCCATGACCCAAGCCACCCCCTTCCTGCAACCGCGTCTGGTCGGCAAACGCTTCGCCGCCCATACCATCCCCCTCGAAATGCTCAAGGACCTCGCCGTCCTGGGGGAAATGCTGCTGGAAGTGGCCAAATGGCACTACCTCCAGGACAACCCCCATCGCAAGCGCGTGCCCCAAGGCTTCACCGACGGCCACGCCCTCTGTCTGTCCGGCCTCGAACCCGGCAGCGCCACCGCCACCATCACCCTCTCCTCCCCGACCAAAGGCCTCTATGCCCCCGAAGAGATCCCCTCCGAAGGCTATCGCTGCTTTCTGGAAGCCCGCTACCGCTTTCTGTCCGCCCTGCATGCCGTCAATACCAGCCAATCCCTCACCACGCATCTGAACGACCCCCTGTTGAGCCTCTTCGACCGCTTCGGTCGCAGCCTGCGCGAGGACGAATCGATACACTTCGCCCTGGAAAATGGGGAAACGGTATTCCTCGACCGGCCCACCCGTCGCAAGTTGCTGTTTGCCTCTCCCAAAATGGAGGAGATTGCCGAAGAGGTTTGTTTGAGAGGCCGGGTGCCGGTGGTGGATCAGGATCGCATGACCTTCACCTTGCAGCGCATGGATGGCACGCGATTGCCGGTTTCGCGTTTGCCGCGACATCATGAGCGGCTGATGCAGGCTTTCAACGGTTACGCCAAGGGGGTTCGGGTTCAGGTTCGGGGCATCGGGCGGTACAACCGTTCCAACCGGTTACAGGGTATCGACAATGTGGAGGAGTTGACGTTGTTGGATCCGCTGGATGTTTCGGCGCGATTGGATGATTTCCGCTTGTTGGCGGATGGGTGGTTGGATGGGGAGGGGCGTGCTTTTCTCAAGGAGAATCTGGATTGGTTTGATGATCGGTTTGAGCGGTTATTTCCGGGGGATTTGCCGTTGCCGCATTTGTATCCGACGGCGGAGGGGGGCTTGCAGGCGGAGTGGACCTTGGAGGGGCATGAGATCACGCTGGATGTGGATTTGGTGAACCGGAAGGGGCAGTGGACGGCGCGGCAGCCGGGGGCGGGGAAGGTGCAGACCCGGGAGTTGGATTTAGGGCGGGATGAGGCCTGGGGTTGGCTGGTGAGACAGATGCGCGACAGGGTTCCGAAGGAAGCGGGGCGGGCGAAGGTGCGGACAAGACGGACGGGGTGAATTTGCCTTTCAATATGTTGCCTTTAAGTATCAAAAAAAAGAAATGTTCTGTCCTTTGACTTTGTCTGTTGCCCCTAAACATAAAAAAATACAAAACAAGCGCCCATAAATATATTCTTACCGAGGTGAATGCCGAGAGAATAATTCCTCACCCCGACCCTCACCCCGAGGGAGAGGGGGCAGGTCAAAACCGGTAATCACGGCTTGGTGCGGCAATAATTTGGAAAAGTGGCTCAGGATGTTTCCGCAGATTGTTCGAAGGCCTCTCTTCGGTAGATGCTCTCAGCCCAGTCGTTGAAGAGTCTTGCGAGTGGAACGTTGCGGAGTTCAGCCGGGGGGGTGATCTGATCTTGTAATCCCCCTGGCCCCACAATACCACCAGATTCAAGTATGGATGAATCCGTAACTAACAGATCCACCACCTCTTTTCTTAGTCGATTAATAACAGTCTGATCTCTAGTAATAGCACCAAGTAATAATGTATATATACCACTGTTCCGCCAAGTGTCCAATGAAGGTTCGTTTTTATGTCTAAAAAAAGTCGTATTGATTGTGTTCATTATTCTATCCGGAAGATGTAATTTCATGACGAGTACCTCGTCAAAATAGCCTCTGAATATCAAGCCAAGACAGTCCTGTAATACAGCAATGGCAAGAATACTGTACCTCAAGTCTGAGCTTTCAAGTATTTTGCCTAGTTCTGAGTAAGCCAAAAGCAATACCTCGTCTTGGATAACTCTCAAGCGTTCAACAATTCTCAATCTAAGTACTTTAAAAAAAGGCAGACAGCCCGAAGCGGAAGCAGCGAGTTTATTGGCAAGGAACAGCCCCGTAATCTCGGCAAGATCGGCCAGTTGACCGTTAGTTTCCAGTTCCTTGATCAGCGGTGCTGCTCTGCCCATGACGTTGGCAAAGTCTATTGGCTGCGGCGATGGTCCAAGGGCCTCCAGGTTGCTTTGAATGCCGAGGAGAAGGCGTTTGCGGGAGAGTTCGGAGCCGGGTGTGCCGGAGGAGGTGAGTGCCTCGACGGGAGAGTCCAGCGACGGGATCACGTTGAACACTTCTAGCGGCAAGGAGAGTGCCCAGGCGTCGAATACGGCACTACCTCCTTCCGGTTGGTCCAGAAAACAGGTATGCCACAAAAGCCGGGTATATTCTTTAAGACGGGCGGGGAGGGCCTGATTGTCAGCCGGAGGCGGCATGGTGGAAGGGGGGGTGATTTCCTCCGATGACGCGGATTCGGGGTTATCGATCACGGTAGGTGGCTCCGGAGGCGGTTGCACGAATGAAGGGGCCGATGGTGAGGATCAGGCGGGCGACGAATTGGCGTTGCATCTCATCGGGGCTCAAGTCGCCGGGAAGGGGTGGCAGATAGGTCAGGGTGCCGATCAGCGCGCCCAGCAACTCGCGAATGGAGGTGTTGAATTGGCGGTTTTGCCACGTTGCCTCCTTGTAAAGCCGGAACATGGCCTCCTCAAAGGGTTGTTCGATCTCTGAAAAGGTCAGTTTCCAGCCATCCAATATGCCCTTCAAAATAGGTGAGTATTGCAAGAGGTGCAGGAGGTCTTTCAGGGTTGGCGGTGGCAGATAGATGAACTGCCGCAGAAACTTGTTCTCGAAGAGGCGATGAATCTGTTCCAGGGCTCGGCGTCTGGTGAGGTCGGTGCGGGCGGTATCGCGAAGTTTCAGGTATTCCGCCCGCATGAAGGCCTGATGGGCATTTTCGACACCCAGCCCCGCCGGGTCGTTGGCAGGGGGCGTTTTGCCGTCCGCACCGGCAGGGGAGGTTGCACCGCCGGCGATTCCCGCCCGGATCGTATCGCGCATCTCCTTGTTGTACTGGTCGTCCACCGGAAAGTTGGGATTGGTCTGGTGTTGCTGGCTGAGAATGGCGAAGAGGGTGTTTTCAATATCCAGTTGATGGCATTGATTGAGGGGGTTGAAGACCTTGTAGCGCAGGGCTTCTTCGACGTAGGGCAAGACCACCATCACTCCCGGCAGGGAGAGGGAGCGGCGAATCAGCACCATGGCCGCCATGGCCACCTGGGGGGCGGCGCGGTCGATTTCGTCGAGAATGACCACGATGCGTTGCCTGGCCACCAGGTTTTCCAGCTCCTCCTGCCACTCCAGTCGGGTGGTGGTGTCGAGGGTCAACTGGAAGGGTAGGTTTTTCGATTCGAAGGAGAGCTTCAGAAAGAGTTGGGAGAGCAGTTGCAGGAAGTGGAACATGCCCAATTTGACCGGGATATGATGCAGTTCCAAGCCGCGAAAGGCGAACATCTTGGCCAGGAGCAGTTCCAGAAGTTCGCGTTGCATATCCGGGACGGTTTGATAGCGCCATACGTCGAAACGCAGCACCAGTGCGGGTTCTCCGCCGCCGTTTGGTCGCTCCGTGTCAATGGTGTTTTGGAACTGCTCCAACAAGGTGCTTTTGCCCGAGCCCCATCCTCCTTGCAATCCGACGAGTTCTCCAGTCTTGTATGGACCCAGGCTTCTGGTCATGGAGGTCAGAAAGTCAAAGGCGCTTTGATGGGAAGGCAACGGAGGCGTGGATTGTTGGGCGTTCGCAGAGGAGGAGGAGTCATGCCATCTGGCGGTATAGTTGGCTCTGGAGATCAGGAACAACTGGGATAGAAGTATGTGTTTTATAGTATAATAGACGATCCAATAAAGGATGAAAGGAAAGAACAGGGTCTGAACATAGGTATACGAACTGCCGATGGCCATCCATGCGATGAATACTAACAATATTATTATCCGTTCGCATTTGATAAATAATAATTTTCTTCTTTTCCAGCTTTCTGAAACTATCGGATCCGGGATTGACTGAGACTTGTCCGTATAGCGTCGCCATGCCAAATGTGCAATAACTTCGAAAAACAGGTAAAGGATGATTAAACCGAGGACGGTTGGTCCATTAAAAGTGATTGGAGATTTTAATGCCTGCTTCCAATCCTCTGCTGTGTTTCGTTCAAGCCCGAAGATAGAAAAGCTTAGCAGTTTATCGTAAAGCGTGTCCTCTATATTATCCAGTAACGTTTTATGGTTCTTTTCATGTTTATTTCCAGCAGCAGGAGTTGTTTTGTCTCCGGCGGCGGAAGAGGGGGCTTGGCCGGTGGGCGGGGTGGAGTGGGCGGAATTTTCGGAGACCGCTTCCTTGCCCGCCTCAATCGCCGGATTGGGCTTGGAGTCTGATTTGTCGGGTGGGTTCTTCGGGGAGGAATCTGCCTCGCCCGGCTTAACAGTCTCGGCATTTGGCAAAACCGGCTGCCTTACCTCGGGCATCGGGTTAATCGTCTGGTGGATATGGATTTCGGGGCAAGAGGGCGCTGTTTCCGTGGGTTTTGCCGGGATTGCCGGGGCTTTTGGGGGCCGTTTTTTGGGCTCGGGAGGGGTGGGGCATTCTTGGGTAATGGTTGGGTTGGGGGCCGGTTCGGCAGATGTCGCCGTGCTTCCCGCCGCAAACAACGGCAACGCCACCACGCCGATCAGCAACAGAGTGCGGAATAAAGGCGATGTGCCGGGCGGCTTTGTTGGTTCAGGGTGGAATAATCGGTTGTATAGGGTACAATTCATGATCAATCTTCAGAGATCAGGGGCTTTTGGAGGTTGGAATGTTGCCATAAGTCATTCAGGCCCGTCAAGTCCCCGTCGCGCCTCGTGGCGAAGATTCCTCCTTTCCCGGAGGGAAGAAAAACTGCAAGGTGGCGGCGGAGCGGTCGGGGCGGTGGATATCCGGGCAACCGGTTGTTTCGGCCCAGTGCGGATATTTGCCGGGGTCGTAACTATTCAGACCCCTGCACAGTGCAGCACGATCGTGTCAACGGCGAAAGGAAAAGTCCCAGGGGTGCCCCCTGGACCCCATGGGGTTGGAAGTCAACAGCAAAAGGAAGAGTCCCAGGGCGCTGCCCTGGACCCGTCGGGGGGGATAATCCCCCCCGAACCCCCGTATGTCTGAACAGAGGCAGTCAAAAGTGAATAAGCCATTCCATATTATTCTTTCGTGCCTCGAAAGAATAATAAGGCCTCGGCAATAGCCTTCGGATGGGAGAGGAAATGATGTGGACGCGACCGGTTGACGGCTTTTTGCTGGCGTGGGGCCTGGTTCTGGTGCTGCTGGGCGGGGTGCATCTGCTGGAGGCGGCCGGGCTGGGGCTGGGATTGGTGGGGGCGGGGATCTATCTGCTGTTCGGTTTCGTGCAAGGGGTTTGGATTTGGCCCCTGGCGAGATGGGCCCGCAGCCGGGAGCGGTTTCGCCTGGGTTTGCTGGCCGGAGCCGGAACGTTGCTGGCGTTGAATCTGCTGTTGTGGCTGTTGATGCTGGTCCGCAAAGCCTTCTATTGACGTTGACTTTCAATATTTATCTTTTAAGTATCAAAAAAAGAAAATGTTTTTTCCTTTGACGTTTTGTTTGTTTTGTATTTGATATTATTCTATAAAATATACAACC